>DCIP01000130.1 GCA_002317115.1 Candidatus Scybalocola fimicaballi | reverse complement strand
AGCATCTTGTCGCGTAGTGTCTGCTGCTCTTTCTCCTCAGGAGTAAGTTCCTTCTCGACGATAGTGATCCCAAACTTTTTTGCCAAGAAACGGAGTGCGTCAAGATACGACAGATTCTCCATCTTCATGATGAAGGAAATGCTGTCTCCTCCACCTCCGCATCCGAAACATTTACAGATATTTTTCGCTGGTGTGACAATAAAAGAAGGAGTCTTCTCATTATGGAACGGACATAATCCTTTATATGATGTGCCGGCACGACGAAGAGTGACGTAGTCTCCAACCACGTCAACAATATTTGCCGCCTCCTTAATTCTCTGTATGGTGATATTGTCTATCATCAGTCTTGAAAAATATCCTTTGTATAAATTTTATTCTGTTCTTCGTAAATGCCAAGCAAATCCGACACCATTCCCACGACCGCTATGCTCACTTTCACGTTGCTGTCGCACTTCTCCATAATGGAAGCCGAACAATCTCGGATGGTTTTGCCTGTAGTGATCACATCGTCGACCACCAATATATGTTTGCCACGAAACGCCTTCACCTCATCAGTGGCCTGATACTTGTTGGCTGTGGCACTCTTATGTCGTTTTGCGTCGATACTGTTGCTCACCAGTTTTCCTTCGTTGACAAGCAGATCAGTACGGACTGGAATCCCCGTCTCCATCTCAATGCCGAGACAAAGCAACTCACTCTGGTTATACCCTCGCATCTCATATCGTTTGGATGTAATCGGCACTGGCACAAGGCAGTCGAACTCACTGGCGTCGACACGGGCATTTATCATTCTGCCCATCATTCGTCCTGCCTCTATTCCATATCTCTTCACACCTGAATTCTTGATATTCAACACAAAACGTGATTCGATATTTGATTTCCTATACGACAGCAACGGCATAAAATAGCTGAGCTGCACCTGCGTCATCTCCCTCGCAAGCGGAGTAAGATCTACGTCGAGAGGGATATATTCCAAACTATATCTGCAATCTTCACACAAGGTCTCCCCTTCCGTCTCAACCACTGCCCCACATGCTCCACAAGTGTGTGGATATAAAGAGCTTACGACAGAATATTTAACCCTCTTGAAAATCTTAGATAATTTTTCCATCCTTCATCTCAATTACTCTGTCGCTCTGCTGGGCAAGAGTCATATCATGAGTGACGACAATCACCGTCAATCCAAATTCCTTACGAAGGTCGAGGAACAGTTTCTGAAGTTCATCTCTGTTCTGGCTGTCCAAGCTACCTGTCGGCTCATCAGCAAACAGAATCTGAGGCTTGTTGATCAAAGCTCTCGCCACAGCCACTCTCTGCTTCTCTCCACCTGATAACTCATTCGGATGGTGCGACGCTCTCTCTGCAAGACCAAGACGTGTAAGCAACGACATCGCCTCCTGCTTGCACTCAGCCTCATCACGTCCGGCGATTAGAGCTGGAACCATCACGTTTTCAAGAGCCGTGAACTCAGGAAGAAGCTGATGGAACTGGAACACAAAACCAAGGTCGCTATTACGAAGTTTGCAAACCTCCTCATGTGAAAGACGCGAAGTGTCCTTACCAAGAATATTCACCTCTCCAGAATCAGCAGACGCAAGAGTACTGATGATCTGCAAAAGAGTAGTTTTGCCAGCACCGCTCGGCCCCACGATGGATACAAACTCGTAGCGACGGATATCAAAAGTCACATCTGAAAGTACACGTAGGTTGCTGAAACTTTTGCATACTCCCTTGGCGGACAACACAATTTCCTGGTTCATATTCGTCATTTCACTCATCTGGCTTTCGATTTAGAAAGTATGGACTCAAGTTCTTTTGTAGATATATCATGGATTATAGTCCCATTCTCAGCATACGAAATTTTACCCGTCTCCTCAGAAACTATAATAGCTTGAACATCAAGTTTTTCGCTCACGCCAAGAGCAGCACGGTGACGCAATCCAAACGATTTCGGCACATTCATATTGTGCGATAGAGGAAGGATACATCCCGCAGCCTTGATCACCTTGTTGCCGATGATCATAGCACCGTCGTGAAGAGGAGAATTCTTGAAGAAAATATTCTCAATAAGACGCGAATTGATCTTGGCTGAGATCTCATCACCTGTGACGATGATGCTCTGCAGGCTCATCTCGTTCTCAATCACAATAAGAGCTCCCACCTTCTCGCGAGCCATGTTGCGGCAGGCAATCACAATCTGCATGATATCGCTCTCCTCCATCGTCTGGACACGTTGAGTGTTGAGCAGACGTGAAAGGAAATTGTTGCCCGAGCCGATTCCTGTTAATGCATTACGGATCTCATCCTGGAAAAGCACAATCAAAGCGATCGCGCCCACGTTGACAATCTGGTTGAGCACGCCACCGATCAGCTTCATCTGCAATAGCGAGTTGACAATCATCCACGCCACAATCACCACCAACACACCGATGAAAAGACGGAATGCCGAGGTGTCTTTCAACATCTTGTATAGCTTGTACAGGATAATGCCGCCAAGCAAGATATCTAATATATCTACAAACTGAAAAAAGGATGAGCCCATGTTCTTTATTTATTTTGCCATTGCAATCTAAAAAATCAACAAAAGTAGAAAATAAAATGGGAATTGAGAAATTAAATTATAAATGAGGAATGCGAAATGCGAAATAAAGAATTGTAAGTGCATAAAATCCATTATATTTGCATTTCGAAACTCACAAAGTATGAAGAAAACCATCAAAAGAATAATCATAACGCTGGTTGCCATGATGTGTTGTGTATGCACATCTATGGCGAAAGACCCACGTTCATCATATTCAAAACATTCAGCACTGCCAAAAGAAAAAACAGGGTTCCGCCTTTACGGCGACTTTATGCTAACTGCTGATTTTGCCGACACAACAGGGAAAATCAAGCCTGCGTTCAGCTTAGCCGCCACACCTGGAGCCCAGATCACAAACTACTTCTTCTTAGGAGGGAAAGTTGGGGCGATGTATTTGCTCGACGACTTTTTCGCCTTCCCTGCCGCAGTCAACGTACGCTGGACCTTCGGAAGAAAGAATATTCTTACCATATCGCAATCAGGAGGTGTGGCATACTGTGAAGACGACTTCTATCCCTACGTCGACTTCTATTTCGGAGGAAGAATACCACTACGCAAAGGCAAATGTCTTGTATGCGCTTTAGGCTACGCCATCTATCCACAATATAATATGCATAAGGTGGGAGAAGACGAGACAGAGATTGTCGAATTGGAGGATGGCACAACTATGGAGGTGGCACATGAGGCTGAAAGAGAGAGAAAAATCTCCTCATGGATTTCGCCTCAGCTCACAATCGCATATCCGTTCAGATTCGAAAAGAAGAACAGAATCCGATACAGAGTGCATAAGTTTAAGCCTCATGTTGAGACACAAGGCGAGTGCAAGCCTAAGTCAGCACCGGCTAAAGATAAAGAAAAGTCAAGCACAAAACCATACGAAAAGATTGACGAAAGAAAAAGAGGTGGCGTAGAGAAAACAGATGTTGAGCGCTGGAATCCATAAAGGTTAAAACATCGACTTCTCAAAAAAATGAGCTTATTAAGCTCCGTTTTAATTTTTATCACTACTTTTGCATACAGTTTCATAAAGACTATAAAATAACAATGGGTGGCATTTTTGGTACTATTGGCAAAGACAGTTGTATAAAAGATTTGTTCTACGGAACAGACTACAACTCGCATCTTGGCACTAAGCGTGGCGGATTGGCGACTCTCTCAGAAAAGGGATTCGTGAGATCTATCCACAATTTGGAAAGCACATATTTCAGAACAAAATTTGAGCCAGAACTTGAGAAGTTCAACGGCAACTCCGGAATCGGAGTGATCAGCGACACAGATTCGCAGCCAATCATCGTCAACAGCCACTTGGGAAGATTCGCGGTGTGCACTGTAGCGAAAGTCAACAATCTTAAAGAAATCGAGGGAGAATTGTTAGGTCGTATGCACCATTTCGCTGAGTTCAGCGGCGGTGACACAAACCAGACTGAGCTTATCTCAATGCTTATCACAGAAGGTAAGGATTTTGTAGACGGAATCGAGCGCGTCTACAACACAATCAAAGGTTCTTGCACAATGCTCCTTCTTACAGAGAAGGGAATCATAGCAGCACGCGACAAGTACGGCCGTCTTCCACTTGTGATCGGAAAGAAAGATGGAGCATACGCCGTAACAGGCGAGACAGTGGCTTATCCAAACCTTGGCTATGAGGCTGTCTACAACATCGGACCAGGCGAGATCGTGCTAATCACAGCCGACGGATTCGAGCAGCTACGCAAGCCAGAGAAGAAGATGCAGATCTGCTCATTCATGTGGATCTACTACGGCTACCCACCTTCAACATACGAGGATATCAACGTGGATGAGTTCCGTGTCAAGAGCGGACTTTTGATGTCGAAGGACGACGATATTAAGCCAGACTACGTGGCAGCTATCCCAGATTCAGGTATCGGCCATGCGCTTGGTTACTCAAACGGACTTAACGTGCCTTACCGTCGCGCCATCGTCAAGTACACTCCTACTTGGCCTCGTTCGTTCACTCCTACAAACCAGAAGATGCGTGAGCTTGTGGCAAGCATGAAGCTTGTGCCAAACAGAGCTCTATTGAAAGATAAAGTGGCTATGTTCTGCGACGACTCAATCGTCCGTGGCACACAGTTGAGAGACAACGTAAAGGTCCTTTATGATTACGGTGTAAAGCAAGTACACATGCGTATCAGCTGTCCTCCATTGCTTTACGGATGTCCATTCATCAACTTCTCAGCTTCAAAATCAGTGCTTGAGCTAATCACTCGCCGTATCGTGAAAGAGCTTGAGAATGGCGACATGGACGCCCACATCGACGAGTACATCACTCCAGGCACAGAGCGCTACAACAAGATGGTGGACGAGATCCGCACACGTCTTGGTATGGACTCTTTGAAGTTCAACACTCTTGAGAACATCATCGAGGCTATCGGACTTCCTAAGGAGTGCGTCTGCACACACTGTTTCGACGGAAGCAGCTACGGACACGAATAATAAGAACTTAGAGTTTAAAGCTTAAAGCTAAAAGATATACAGCCGTTGGTGAATTCACCGACGGCTGTTGTTTTTTAAAATTTCATCTCTTATTGCATTTGTTTATATTTTTTTTTACTTTTGCTATTAAGTTTAAACTATGTGAAAAATGATTCAGAGAATACAGACTATTTACTTGTTAATCAGCACCATATTTCTAATATTGGTGTCGTTTAACGATTGTATCAAGTTTCTTAATGCGGGAGATGATTGTGTATATAAATATTCAGTAATGGATTGTCCAGTCGTTATGGCTATTCTTATCATAACAATTATTCTTACATTCGGTTCGATTTTTCTATTCAATAACCGAGTGCTCCAGATGAGAGTGGTAGGTTTCGCCACCATACTTATCCTTCTAAACATTGCGGCATTTGCAGTGTTTGTGGCATTGGATGATTGCATGGACTATAATATTTCAGTCACTTGGGCTACTTTCTTGCCTATTGTTTCTGTCGTCATGAATCTTCTTGCCATCAAGGCAATTGGTATCGACGAAGCAAAAGTCAGAAGCCTCAACAGATTACGCTAATGAAGAAAGGACGTTTCGTCTCAACTATTTTCGCTGCTGCGGCATCTATTGCCGCGTCGGCAGTCTCTTTCATTCCAACAGATGACTCATCTTCATTCTATGAGGAGAGTTCTCTTGGAGAGAAAATTTTCGTGGGTGAAGCAGACAGTGCAAATATCAAATTCACACTCGACAAGGAGAGCAACATCTATAATACTCTGCTTGTGTCGAAGAGAAACGACAACAATGTATTGAAAGACACTGTCAAGGTGGACTCTACTTTCAAGATGGGCACAAACAAATGCTACACTTTCTTGTACACTACTGACAATAAGAATACAGAAAAGGTTTACTTGTGCTACATCAAGAAGACAGCAATCGCCCCTACGGTAAAGGTATGTGCCTACGATTCTGTATCCAACCCCGTTTGCGATCCTCAGCTGAGAGTGAAATTCTCTAATCTTTCATTCGCCAACACTTACGTCAACTCAAAAGGCGACACTGTCCAAATCAAGGACAACATAGTCTTGACTTACCAGGACTATGAGGCTAACGGCATCACAATCAGCGACAAAGCAGTAGAGGAGAAAATCACTGGAATCAACAAAGACTCATCGTTGCTTATCACTAAACCTAAAAGACATACTGTCTTTAAGTTGAAAGATAAGCTTACTAAATATGAGTACACGACCGACACTTTCTACTCGTATCTGCCTTTCATGACAGCCCAGCTCACTGTCGACGCTGAGATTATCCCTCACAATATTGAGAATCGCACTGATGAGGCTTTGGTGTTCAGCACTAAGGACGAGGCAAAAGCAAGCGTCAGCAGCCATTTGTATTCAGGAGATCTTTACATAAATCTTGAGCACAATAGTATCGACAACGCTCCTGTCGACACCGTGATCACCGTCGATCCGAACGACACAACCAAATCTGTGACAACATTGGTTCCTGTGGATGCATCATATAGTTGGAAATTCTATAACGACTCTACAGGAGTCCTACGCAACAGTTATAGAAGCCGCACCAACGCAACCACTCTGTCAGGAGAGCATATCGACAAATATGGCACTCATTTCATAGTGCTTTCTGTCGACAACAGCGTGTGCAAGGACACTCTTGTAGCCGCATTCAAAGTGAGAAATTCCCTATTGGAGATGCCATCAGTGTTCACTCCTAATGGCGACGGCATTAACGACGAATTCCGCCCTACTTATACTTCTATTTCAGAGTATGAGATATGGATTTACAATACAATGGGCAAATTGATGTACAATTCAGAAGACATCACAGTCGGATGGGACGGTACACACAGAGGTAATGACTGCCCTATCGGAGCTTACTACTATGTAGTGAAAGCGACAGGTGTGGACGGCATTGAATATAAGTTGAAGGGTACAGTCAACTTGGTAAGAAACGCAGACTAAACTATATCTACATTCTAAGATTTCCGTTATGGAGACGAAAGTAAAGCACTTCATTGAAAAGGAGGCTCTTTTCACAAGGAAGGACAGGATTCTTCTTGGTGTGAGCGGTGGACGCGATTCCATTGCTCTGCTTCATGTGCTCTACCGTCTAGGTTACGATATCGTCGTGGCCCACTGCAATTTCCATCTTCGCGGCGAGGAATCAAATAGAGACAGTGAGTTTGTGACAAAGCATGTCCAGGATATGGATGTGCCATTCTACACCATCGACTTCGACACTGAGTCCTACGCCCGCGAGCATAAGCTATCAATAGAAATGGCCGCCCGCGATCTGCGTTATGAATGGTTTGAGTCTTTGATCAAGTTGACGGGATGCAAGTATATCGCAGTGGCTCATCATAGCGACGACGTGGTAGAGACATTCCTAATCAATATGACTCGAGGCACCGGATTGAATGGACTTACAGGTATTAAGCCAAAGAACGGCAACGTCGTGCGCCCGTTCCTCGGCATATCAAGAAAGGACATCAACGACTATATCTTCGACAACGGCCTGGATTATGTTGAGGACAGCACCAACAGCGAGGTGGTATACGTAAGGAATAAGATGCGCAACGTCATCATTCCTGCACTGGAGACCATAAATCCAAGTTTTCGCGCGTCTACAATTCAAAGCATCGAGAATCTGACTCGCGCACAGAATTTCGTGATGCACTACGTAGACCTGCTTCGTAAAGATATAGTGGAGCACAAGGGTGATATGGACATATTGGATATCGAGAAAATCCGCACGGCTCCCGAACCGATTTATGTGCTTTACGAGATATTGAAACCATACGGATTCTCCTCGTCGACAGTGTTCAACATCTTCACTTGTATATTTGAAGAGAAGGCATCGGGAAAACAATTCTATTCCAACACGGGATTACGAGCATTGAGAGACCGAAACAAAATCTTCATCCAGTTGCGCAAGGAAGACGAGAATACGTTTGAAGATGAAGAAGAGGAGTATGAAATCCGTAACGTCGCAGCCTTCTTCAACCTCAACATCAGTTTCATGGCTGAGATATTCGACAGCAACAATTTCACCATCGTGAAAGACAAATCAGTCTGCTGCATCGACTATAAGAAACTGACCTTCCCACTTACCTTGAGAAAGTGGAAACAGGCGGATTACTTCTGCCCATTCGGCATGAAAGGAAGAAAGAAGCTTAGCGACTTTTTTGTAGACCAGAAGTTTAGTTTATTTGAAAAAGAAAATACATGGGTTCTGACGGACGGAAAGTGCGGAGACATCATTTGGGTTGTGGGCCATCGCACAGACAACCGATTCAGAATCGACGAACAAACCAAACAAATTCTTAGAATTAGTTATTTAAAACAGTAAAAAAAAACAGTAGAAAATGGAAGACAACGAAAAGACAACAGGAGCGATTGCTCCATCGGCAGAGAAGCTAAAGGCATTGCAGCTTGCAATGGAAAAGATAGAGAAGGACCACGGTAAAGGTTCTATCATGCGTATGGGCGACCACGTTCAGACAGACGTGCCAGTGATCCCATCAGGTTCAATCGGTCTTGACCTTGCGCTTGGTGTAGGCGGTTATCCACGTGGCCGTATAATCGAGATCTTCGGACCTGAATCATCAGGTAAGACAACTCTTGCCATCCATGCTATCGCTCAGGCTCAGAAAGCAGGTGGTCTTGCTGCCATCATCGACGCAGAGCACGCTTTCGACAGATTCTACGCTGAGAAACTTGGCGTAGACACTAACAACCTTGTTATGTCGCAGCCAGACAATGGAGAGCAGGCACTTGAGATCGCAGACCAGTTGATCCGTTCGTCAGCAGTGGATTTGGTGGTAGTCGACTCTGTAGCCGCACTTACTCCAAAGGCTGAGATCGAGGGTGAGATGGGAGACTCAAAGATGGGCTTGCAGGCCCGTTTGATGAGCCAGGCAATGAGAAAGCTTACTGCCACTATCGACAAGACAAATACAACATGTATCTTCATCAACCAGCTTCGTGACAAGATCGGTGTGATGTTCGGTAATCCAGAGACTACAACTGGTGGTAACGCACTTAAGTTCTACGCCTCTGTCAGAATCGATATCCGTCGTACATCAGCTATCAAGGATGGCGACCAGGTGATCGGAAACAGCACTAAGGTGAAGATCGTAAAGAACAAGGTAGCGCCTCCTTTCCGCAGCGCTTCATTCGACATAATGTTCGGTGAGGGAATCTCATACACAGGTGAGTTGATCGACTACGGTGTGGAGTACGGAATCATTAAGAAGAGCGGTTCATGGTACAGCTACAACGATGAGAAGATCGCTCAGGGACGTGACGCAGCTAAGGAATTCCTTAAGGCAAATCCAGATTTGATGGAGGAGATCGACGCCGCTGTACGTGCCGCTATCAAAGAAAAAGAAAACGCTTAATATGGCAGAACAGGTAAAAACTGAAATATACGACGAAAGAGCCATCCTTGTCGGAGTTGCCACACAGCAAGTGTCGGAGCAGAAGGCAAAGGAGTATCTCGACGAGTTGGCGTTCTTGGCTGAGACTGCGGGAGCCTATCCGCAGAAAATCTTCATGCAGAAACTTGTCCAGCCCAACTCCAACACCTACGTCGGTCCGGGTAAGATTGAAGAGATCAGAAACTACATCATCGATCATGAGGAAGACGAGGAAAGCTCTATCCACCTTGTGATCTTCGACGATGAGTTGTCGCCAAAACAGTTGCGCAACATCGAGAAGGAGCTTGGTGTCAAGATTCTCGACCGTACAACTCTTATCCTCGACATCTTCGCCATGCGTGCCCAGACAGCCCATGCCAAGACACAGGTGGAGCTTGCACAGTGCAGATACTTGTTGCCTCGACTTACACGAATGTGGACACACTTGGACCGTCAGAAGGGAGGTATCGGTATGCGTGGTACGGGTGAGACTCAGATCGAGGCCGACCGTCGTATCATCCTCAACAGAATCTCACTATTGAAGGAGGAGCTGAAGGAGATCGACAAGCAGAAGAGCACACAGCGCAAGAATCGTGGTAAGATGGTGCGTGTGGCACTTGTGGGCTATACCAACGTCGGCAAGTCGACAATCATGAATATGCTTGCCAAGAGCGAGGTGTTTGCAGAGAACAAACTATTCGCCACTCTTGATACTACAGTGAGAAAAGTGACTGTGGAGAATCTTCCGTTCTTGCTTTCCGACACAGTAGGTTTTATTCGTAAGTTGCCTCATGATTTGGTGGAGAGTTTCAAGAGCACGCTCGACGAGGTGAGAGAGGCAGATTTGCTTGTGCATGTGGTCGACGTTTCCAATCCAACATTCGAGGATCAGATCGCAGTGGTGGAGAAAACATTGTCGGAGATCAACAAAGAAGAGAAGCCAACAATGCTTGTCTTCAATAAGATCGACGCGTTCACTTACGTCGAGAAGGCAGAAGACGACCTTACCCCAATCAAACGAGAGAACTACTCTCTTGAAGATTTGAAGAAGATGTGGATGGCGAAGATGAACAACTGTAATTGCATATTCATCTCGGCTAAAGACAAATCTAATCTTGAGGATTTCAAGAAACAACTTTACGATAAGGTGAAGGAGATTCACATCCAGCGTTATCCTTACAACGATTTCTTATATCAGAAATTCGACGAGGGAGAACTTGGAGAATGATGAATTAAAAATGCTAAATGCAAAATAAATAGGCAATCCATTTTGGGTTGCCTATTATAATGGTAATAAGGAAAATGGCAAAGATAACAGTAAATGATTCTGAAATTACAGTAGTGAAAGTTGATGATGAAGATTATTTATCATTAACAGACATGATGAAAGCTAATGATGGAGACTTTTTTTTCCATAATTGGTTGAGAAATAGAAATACCATAGAATTTTTAGGTGTTTGGGAAAAAGTGTATAATCCCAATTTTAATTCTGTCGAATTCGACAGAATTAAATCTATGGCTGGATTAAATAATTTTAGAATAAGTGCAAAAGAGTGGATAGAATCCACAAATGCTATAGGATTAATTGCAAAAGCAGGTAGATATGGAGGTACTTATGCACATAAAGATTTGGCAATGGAATTTGCAATGTGGATTAGTCCAGAATTTAAAGTATACTTGATACGAGAATTCCAACGTCTTAAAGAAGCTGAACAAAAACAATTAGGATGGACAGCCAAAAGAGAGTTGTCTAAGATTAATTATAGGATTCACACTGATGCAATCAAAAACAATCTCATTCCTGAAGATGTGACATCTGTACAGGCCAACGTCATTTATGCCGATGAAGCAGATGTATTAAACGTTGCAATGTTTGGAATGACAGCAAAAATGTGGAGAGATAAGAATCCTGATTTGAAAGGTAATATTAGAGATTATGCAAATATCAACCAATTGATTTGTCTTTCTAACATGGAAAATCTCAATGCGGTATTTATTGAAAAAGGCATGACTCAAAGTGAAAGACTTATTGAATTAAACAAAATAGCAATCCACCAAATGAAGGTGTTAGAAAAAGTCGACAATAAAGAAATACTAAAATAAAAATAGGCAATCCATTTTGGGTTGCCTATTTTTATTTTGCCAACACGTAATACACCCCAAAAATGTTATCTTTGCGACATGAATCTAAAAATTTGCGTTTTGAGTTTATCTAAATTCCTTATAACAATTGGGTTGTTGGCAACCATAGCACTTCCTTCGTTTGCTGAAGAAAATGCCAAAGAAGAGGCAAAAGAGAAAAAAGTCTCAGGTTCAATTTCAGCCGGAGGATCATTAAGTTCAGGAAATATCAATAAAGCAGATGTCAAGGCGACGGGAGGATTGGCAGTCGAGGACAGCACACTCGAATTCGTAATGGGTGGGAAATACAACTTCTCTAAAACAGACAATAAGATAAAGAACAACGGCATTGAATTAAATTCCAAAATCGATTTCATGCCATACAGGAAATGGTCGCCGCTAATTGCCTTCGAGTACCTCCACAACACCTACAAAGGTTATAACTACAGAATGGACGCAGTGGCAGGAGCAAAGTTTAACATCTGCTCCAAACCCAAAGTGTACGCCTACTCCATCAGTTTGGCCGGGCTTTACGACGTCGTCGACTATACTGACGACAAAAAGACATTGGACGACAACGCATTCCGCCTCTCTCTGCGACCAAAGATGAAGCAGCAGATAGGGCCAACAGTCTACTTGGTAGAGAAATTCTTCTATCAGCCCCAAATCAACGATTTCAGCGACTATCTGTTGAAGAATGAGACAGAGATTGAGTGCAAGATAACCAAGATCTTCTATCTAAGTGTCATATATGAGTATGACTATCGCAGCGTCTTGCCACCGATAAAAGAAAACCAGACATACGAGCACAGCGACCACTCCTTGGAAGTCGCGTTGAAGATAAAACTATAGGATTGCATAGTCTATCGTGCAATTTTTAGCAAAAACTGCATTCTCTATCGTGCAATTTTCCACAAATATTGCATAGTCTATCGTGCAATTATAAAAAATCGAGTACGCCAACATGAAAGAGATTCCTCTTTGGATGTTCGGATTCCTTTATTGAGCTCTGGCAATGTATAGAGTTTGCCTACTCTTTTTACACTTTATATATCTTTGTATCTAAAATATAGACATTTATGAAGTAGACTATATAGCAGTTATCCAAAATGAGGATTGTTAAGGGCGGGACTCCCTAACCCATCTCCAACGCGAGTCCGTAGGGCGAGCGTATAAAGAAAAACGTGTGTTGGACAACTCGTATATAATTGCCTAATTAAAATATAATCGACAAAATGATATTTCTTTGAGTAAGTGGTTATAAATGTAGTCTCAGGAAATGGCTTGACCTTTGTTAAACCAGACTTAAATAT
>DCIP01000167.1 GCA_002317115.1 Candidatus Scybalocola fimicaballi | reverse complement strand
AACGAATGAATAGATCTCCTGTATTCACTGTGAAACCTGCTGAAGTACGGTTACGTTTGATTGCATTCTCATTGATATCGTGTCCTGCAGCGATTGAGTCTGCCGGTACCGCTTTTGCAGTGTAATGACCTACATACTGGCCAGCCTCAAGTTGCAACTGCTTGATTGGATTGTAAGTTAGCAACAAAGCGACGTTTTTGTATTCGTCATTGTCTTTGATATTGATGCCATTACCGTTATATAATCCGAGTTTGTAAGTAAAGACATCGTAATCCTCTTTCTTTCCTACCTTACCCCAGAAACGGATACCCACGTCGCGAGCATTTGCTGAAAGACCACTGACATCACTATAAGCGTGTAGCTTGTTTACAGCTGTCGGACGCTCGACGGTGTACATTGAAGCAGGACCTTCAAGCCCCTCTTGTGAGTAAGCCACCTTAAACTGTCCGATTTGGATGTTGAATGCCTTAGCTGGCTTGAAATTTACGTAAGCGTCTAGGATTTTAGGAGAAGATTCCCATTCAGCCTGAACTCTATAGTCGACGAATTTTCCAAATTCACCAGCGAATGACAAACGGACTCTGCGAATATCAAAACTGTTTGGTTTAGTCTCCTGTGAATCATAGAAATAACGAGTTTGGATCAAACCAGATACCTTAGGCACCGAAGGTTTAACATTTTCCAAAATAGACTTACGTTCTTTCTTTACTGTATCTGAAGACGCTGCTGATTCCTGATTCTGTGCGCTCACCGTGCTTGCTGAAAGTATCAGTGCTACGGCTGCAATAATTGAATGTAACTGTTTTTTCATTGTCTTATTTCTTTTTGTTTGACAATGCAAAGGTAGAGGGTTTATGGCGGGTAGGAAATAGCGTCAAAAGGGTAAACTTATCACATAAGTTTGTGAGATTATCTCCATAAAGGTTCCATCTCCCAGTTTTTAGGAAATCCCATAGCACGAGGATCAATCATAGGGAAATCAATAAATAGCCAGCGAAGTTTAGCTAGAAAATCATTGTTAGGAGAGACTAAGTCAAGGAAGTATTTGATTATGCATATGTTATAGTAGATTCTGCGTTTATCTGAAGATATTGATATCCAAGGACGTGTCATATTTTTCATATCATTAGGTATGATTTTGTTCACTTTATTCCAAACTCTTGAATGATGACAACAAGCGTTTCTTGTTAGGCAAAGCACAGAAATCCAAGATTCAAAAACAGGAGCATGCAGACAGAATCGTTTGGCAATCTGTTTCTTTAAGGTTTTATCTTTAAGATTACGGTAATACATATTCAAATTTCCCATTGGCATTAATTCTCCAAGAATCCAAACAGGAGGAAATGGTTCTAAATATGATTGCTTGAAATGTTCAATAAACTCCTCTGTGGAGTGATCATACTCTTTTTTTAATAAAACCAAACTATTGTCAAATATATTTTGATTATGGAAATGTATAGGATTTGTAAGCCAATAAATGTCACTTGTATTTTCTGCAGTAATATTAATTATTGATTCACGTATCGCCACTTCAATTTTCTCAATCTCATTAAACAATAACACTCTCAATTTCTTGTCAAATCTATACAACATCATTACCTTATCGAATGTTGCGTCTAACTTGAATTTGTGCTGTGTTTTTGGATATCTTAAAAAAGGATGTAAATAAGCGGAAAGACGATAGTATCCTATACTTTGAATATAGTGTTCCGCACGTTCTGGATTTTTGATTGATAAACCACGAGATTGTAAAAGTTTTACTAACTCATTATGATTCTTAAATGTTTTGTTGAAATGTACTCTTACCATTATTTTGTACTTTACTATAAACAAAAAGCCCGACCTATTTAAGCATTAAAAAGAGGCTCGGTCGGAACTAACACTGCAAAATTAAGTAGATATTTGATATCTCGCAAATAAAACAACAAAAAAATTGACGTATAAGTCAAAAAATTATTGTGAGATCATATTTTCAGCAATCATCTTCTTTTAAAATCAAAAATCCCCGAAAGTCTCGGCGACTTCCAGGGGTTGTATAATTAATCACTAACGAAATGTTCTTATTCTTCTTGCACTGCTTGCAAGATGTCATTATAAAGGTCGTCCACATGCTCAAGACCAACGGACAATCGTATTGTTGTGTCCAACACATCCATTGCTTTACGCTGTGATCCTGAAAATGTTCCGAAGATTGTCGACGCGGTATGGATTGCCAACGATCGGTTGTCGAAGAGGTTGCTGGCTCTGTGGATGACATTCAACCTATCTATGAATCTTAACGCAGAAGCTTTGTCGGCAAGGTCGATTGTCAACATCGCTCCTGACGTATTGCCATATTGTCTCTTGGCTATTTCATAGAATGGATTATCTGGCAAACCTGTATAGTTGACTCTCTTGATCTGTGGAACTTTTGTCAATCGTGTCGCCAATTCCAACGCTGTGGCCGACTGCACTCTATAACGTGCGTCCATTGTCTCCAATCCTACAGTCTGCATATAAGCGGCATGTGGTGTCATGTATGCTCCAAGATTGAACAACAACTCATAGCGGATGCGACGGTTGAAGATTGGGAATGTTCCGTAGTCGATCACTAATCCGCCCAAACTTGTGGCTCCACCCGACACATACTTAGTGCTGCTCACCACCTGCACATCCATTCCGATTGCTTTGCCATCAAACTCAGTGAATGGAATCAATGTGGTGTCACCGATGACTGGCACGTTGTGTTCATGCGCGACGTCGGCAAGCATCTTCACGTCGGCTACCTCCATCTGTGGGTTTGTGATGATCTCGAAGAACAGTGCACATGTTTTGTCGTCAACTGCTTTTCTAACCTCTGATTCATCAAGAAGATTCACTTCCCTCACCTCCACTCCAAGATTGCCGAGTGTGTTGCGGAATAGCGACACCGTATTGCCGAACAAATGGTTAGACGTCACTATATTCATTCCTGCTTTTGCCACTGCTATGATAGCGTTGCTGATCGCCGCCATTCCACAGTTGAAAGCAAATACATTGGCTGCATTGGTCAACGATTTCACTCTCTCTTCGAAGAATGTCACCGTCGGATTCATAATACGTGAGTATTCTGGATCAAGCACACGTCCGCAGAAGACGTCGCTCATGGCTTTTGCGTTGTCAAATTCAAAACTACAGCAATGATATACTGGCATACTGAGTGCTCCGTATGCGTCTTTCTTCATGTAATTTGTGCCTGTAGCTATTGTTTGTTTTTCCATTATGAATTGTGAATTATGAATTACAAATTATGAGAATGCTCCGTCAAGATATCTTCTTGTCAATTCGCTTTGTGGATTATTGAAGACGTCGCGTGCTGAACCTTGTTCGATGACTTCACCTAAATACATGAATATCACATGGTCAGCAATACGTTGTGCTTGCTGCAAAGTATGAGTCACCATCACTATCGTATAGTCTTGTTTCAAATCCACGAATAGTTGTTCCACTTTTTTTGACGAGATCGGATCAAGTGCTGATGTGCTTTCGTCTGCAAGAAGCACAGACGGCTCAACAGCCAAAGAACGTGCTAAACACAATCTCTGCTGCTGTCCACCCGACAATCGTCCGGCTGGAGATGACAGTCTGTCTTTCACCTCGTCCCACAAACCGATACTGCGTAGATAATGCTCCACCACAGCATTTAGTTTATCCTTGCCACTGATTCCATGAATACGGCAACCGTATGCGATATTGTCGTAGATAGACATCGGCAGAGGACATGGACGTTGAGGAACAAGACCGATATGTCGACGTAATTCAATAAGATCCGATCCATGTGACTTGACAATATTACGATCGCCAAGCAATATGTCGCCATCAATTTTGACTCCTTCCGTAGTGTCGATGATTCGGTTGAATGTGCGAAGCAATGTACTCTTGCCACAACCGGATGGACCAATTATACATGTGATTTTATTCTTCGGTATAGATACAGTCACGTCTTTCAAGATATGAGCATCTCCTATATGAATATTTAGATTGCGCACATCAATTCCGTTGTGCTCAATCTTCTCAAATTTCTGTGTTGGATTAAACTCTGCCATAAAAACCCGTTTTTCGTTAATAATTTAATTTTTGATGCAAAAGTATTGCGATTCATACGGGTGGGCAATCGCATACTTATGTGATATGAATCACTAACTGTATGTGATATGGTTCACTACTAGTTGCGATTGTCGGCAGGTATATATATGTCTAATTTTGCAATCGAAATTAAAGAGAAACCAAAGAAATTAAACTTATATGATTAGCGTAATAGTAAACCTACACAATCAGGAGAACACAATAATCTCCGCTTTACAGTCGTTGGTGTCACAGACAGCCCAACAATGGGAATGCGTCATCGTGGATAACGCATCTACGGATGGCAGTGAATTTCAAGTCCGCTCATATCTTATAGACAGACGAATGCGATACCTTCGTTTGGAACATCAGGTTTCCATCGAAGAGGCAAGAAACATCGGTTTGCAACAGACCACGGGTGAATGGGTAATCTTCGTCGACGGTGCAGACTTCTTGAAATCCAATGCGTTGCAAGCACTTTACTTGGCAGTCAAAACATACGGTACACAGTGTGGAGCAGGCAATTATGGAGTGATTCGCAACGGTGAGATAAGCACTCATAGTTTTGAGACATCAAGAAAATACAATCAGAAAGAGGTTGCAAAAGGTAAATTGTCAGTGGTGACGGGAGCATCGATTTTCAGCCGTAAGATAGCGGATAAACCAGAACTATGGAGAGAGAATGACTTCGCATACACCGACCATCTGATTCTAATCAGTGGAGAAGAATCGGAACCGTTAATCAAAGAGATCAAACAACCTTGGTGGAAACGTATATTAAATTTGTAAGAAATGAGTTACCGAATTATAAAAGATAAAATCGCAGGAGTTGTAATGACCATCTTCACATTGCTTTCTCTAATCCTCGTGGTGGCGATGGCAGTGGGATTATGGCTAAAATCCTCCGACATCTTAGCCGAGCATTCGTTGTGGGATTTGTTGACTGCATCGGAATGGAAACCAATGAAGAATCAATTTGGATTCCTTGCATTCGTCTCCGGCACTTTTTACGTCACAGGAGTCGCGACAGTAATAGCATTACCTACATCACTGTTGATGGCGGTATTATTGACCGAATATAGCCGCACCGTCGTCAGAAGATATATTTTCCCTTTGCTCGACATCCTTGCGTCGCTCCCATCAGTGATTTATGGAGTATGGGGAACTTTGGTTATCGTGCCGATTGTCAGCGATATCATCGGACCAGCGGTAGGCACAGCGACGTCGGGCTATACCCTACTCTCAGGATCGGTCGTGCTTAGTGTGATGATCCTACCGTTGC
>DCIP01000231.1 GCA_002317115.1 Candidatus Scybalocola fimicaballi | reverse complement strand
CAGCATACATACCACCGTGAAGCGCGATACCGTTCATTATACAAGCCATTGTCAACTCTGACACACCGGCGTTCAAGAACTTACCGCTGAAATCTCCGTTAACAATTGGATGAGTCTTCTTCAAGAATCCGTCTGTCTTGTCTGAGTTAGACAAGTCAGCTGAACTTACTATCATGTTCTCTACGTTCTCAGCCAAGAATCCAAGCACTGTAGCTGAAGCTGCACGTGTTGCCTGATTTGGCTTCTGCTCAATCTTAGAGAAATCAAGATTAGGAAGCTTGCCACTGAAGAATAGTTCAAGTTTAGAAGCCAACTCTGGGTTCTTCTTAGCCCACTCTGCCTGCTCAGCCTTACGCTTCTTTGCTTCAGCGATCAACACCTCTTTACGATCTGCGTATAGTTTCTTTGTCTCGTCGAAGATCTTGAATGGATCGTTAGGAACACCACCAAGATTCTCAATTGTCTTAGCGACGTCAACACCGGCAGCAGAAAGTGGCTGTCCGTGAGTTGAAACCTGTCCTTCGAAATTAGAACCGTCGGCCTTGACACATCCACGTCCCATTGTTGTGTTACCAATAATAAGAGTTGGGCGTGAAGTCTCAGCATTTGCCTCGTCAAGAGCCTCGATAATCTGAGCAGCGTCATTACCGTTGATTGTGATAACATTCCAATCCCAAGCCTTATACTTCTGCTCGATATCCTCGTTCGACACCTCATCAACCTTTGTAGAAAGCTGGATGTTATTAGCGTCGTAGAACATGATCAAGTTAGACAATCCAAGATTTCCGGCGATACGGCCAGCACCCTGTGAAATCTCCTCCTGGATACCACCATCAGAGATGAAAGTGTAGATCTTGTGATCCATCCAGTTTCCAAACTTCTGAGTAAGGAACTTTCCTGCGATGGCAGCACCTACAGCCATAGTGTGTCCCTGTCCTAGAGGACCAGATGTATTCTCAATACCTCTCTCGAAACAAACCTCTGGATGACCTGGAGTGCAGCTACCCCACTGACGGAAATTCTGGATATCAGAAACCTCAAATTTGCCAGATAATAACAATACTGAATATAGCATTGGCGACATGTGACCTGGATCCAAGAAGAAACGGTCTCTACAAATCCATGTTGGATCAGTTGGGTCATAACGCAAGTACTTAGAATAGAGCACATTAATAAAGTCTGCTCCTCCCATACCTCCTCCCGGATGTCCTGATTTAGCCTTTTCTACCATCGACGCAGTCAAAATTCTGATATTGTCTGCAGCAATGCTTAGATTCTTGATCTCTGCCATTTTATGTTATATGTATATTGTATTTTAACTTAACGGAGTGCAAAATTAACAAAATTTAATGCTAAAACAAAAATATAAGCCATAAAAAAAAGAGCTGTCGTTATTTGTTATCACCATTCATATATGATTAAGAACATATTAATTTGAGAATTGTTCTAAAATCCTCATAAAATATCAAAAAAGTCACATTAAATTCATCATATTCTACCAAAAAAGCCTTATTTTTGTACGAAAAGTAAGAAATGCTGAAATGAAAGGATTCAATTTGTTCGCTATTTGCTGTGCGACGTCGATATTCTTATCTACTATGTCGGCTTCAGCTACAGAAAAAAGCGACTCCACATATATTAGGACGGATTCTACTCTGATCAAATATCCCTACTCCAGACTTTTGGAATGCACACACGTCGGTGTTCCTCTCTTTGTCGGCGGTATTATTGAGATGGAGCACAACAAGAAATTCAGGGAACTAAGAAACAGTTTCATTCCAAGATTCCACGTTGAGATTGATAATTACACTCAATATCTTCCTGCGGCTGTGATGTTTGGATTAAAAGCTTTTGGTGTGGAAAGCCGTAGCAAATGGGGAGAGATGATGACTGCGGACGCTTTCTCTGTGGCTATTATGGCAGCTGCAGTAAACAGTCTTAAGTATACAGCCAAACTTCGTCGTCCTGACGGTAGTTCAAACAATAGTTTTCCGTCCGGCCATACTGCCACCGCTTTTATGACTGCGACTATGCTGAATAAGGAATACGGCCATTACAGTCCATGGATTGGCATGGGTGCATACGCCACTGCCACTGCCACTGGACTGATGCGTATGGCGAACAACCGTCATTGGATGAGCGACGTGTTGGCTGGAGCTGGTATCGGTATCATGTCAACGGAATTCGGATACTGGATCAGCGACGTGATTTTCAAACGAGAAAAGATAAGCCCGGAAATTATTGACCATTGGATTAACTATAAGCCATGGAATCCTTCGTTCTTGGGATTCTATGCTGGTTTCCAGTTTCCTCTCACTAAATACAAGCCCACTCACAACTTATCGTACAATACTTCTACTGGAAGCAGTACAGGCATAGAAGGTGCATGGTTTTGGAATCATCATCTTGGCGTTGGAGGCAGATTAAGTGCAATGGGCGTACACTATTCATACAATAATGCTATTGACGACGCTACTGATAGCAACGGTGATGTGCTCAACATGTCTATGGGCCAGGCTGGATTATATACGTATTTCAGCATCTACAAGCATTTGTATGTCAGCCCCAAAGTGATAGGTGGAGTTAACTATTACGATAAAATATCAAATGAGGCATTCACTTGCCCAGCAAGTTTTGGTGCCTGCCTTTCCACAGGTTTCTCTATCGGAGCTATGACAACTCCAAATTTCGACGTGAATTTCTTTGCCGACTGGAATATTTTATCACCTCACAGTGAAGTTCAAGAACAGGTGATTCAAACTATCGGTTTGGGTGCAAGGTTTTCCTATAGATTCAAAGAGAAATAATATTCGAGAAGAAAATTTCATTAATGGAAGAAATAGCCGAGTGTATATTTAACCCCCCACTTGCTTCCATTCATATTTCCAAATCCGGGAGAGAAACTCTGATTCACATCAATAGAATTTCCATCAAACGTCTCAACGGTTTTAGTCTTAGATCCGCCAAACTCACGAAGTTTACCTTCTACTCCCATACAAAAGAATTTTGCAATCGGGTATCTCAAACCGACAGCAAACTCAGCCCAACGGCATAGACCTGTTCCGGAAACGGTATAAGCCTTGTCGATTTCCCAATACTCGTTGTGGAATCTGACATTTTCTATTTCAAAATGCGACGGTGACAATGCAAACTTAGCACCGATATAAAGCAGTGGAATCACTTTCTTTCCACGTCCGTCATTCAAGAAATTGAAATTAGCTCCAAGTTTGAAATACGAGCCATTACATGTGTAGGAATAAGTTGGCAGCTGCGCCAACCCATAATTATAAGCAGAAGTAGCGTCGTATTTGGAATATCCTGCCTCAAACACTGGATATAGTGTGTGGCAGATATCAGCGTCGACACCGAAACTGAAATCTGTTTTGCCATCCTTGAACATCGAAGTGACAGGTCCGGCAATGTCAGTATATACATGTAATCCATAGAATGTTTTGGAAGAAGTCAAATTCCACTCATCCTTAACATCTGAAGCATCTTTTTTCTGTGCGAAAACAGATGTGATGAACAGGCTACTCAAGACCAGCCAAGAATATCTCAATATTTCCATTGTCGTAGTTTTCATCAACATCTTTCATTAAAATAGCAATTGAATCTCCATCAGACGCACGTTCGATCCAAGCAGTGTCTATCGTGCTGAATGTACGCACTCCGCACTCAGCATTCACAAATTCAGTACGATTAGTATGCACAATGGCAATTCTCGCAACCTCCACAGTATCGTATGACAAAATGAAGAATCGAGAAGTGTCATGCTCAGGATCCAATGAGAAATTAGCGTAGGATTTGCTGGAGTTATACATAAACGATATCGGATCGCCATGTTCATCTCTTTCTCTCGGCATCATAAACACATTTATCTGTGATTTTGACTCCTTGTGGAAAGCCCTCAATGTGCCGACGACAAACATGTTCTCATTGCAGAAATCCGTTTCACACATAGTCAATGACAACAACAATGCGATGGAGGCAATTGCTCCCATCACTCGTTTGAAGACAGACATACACGCACGTCCGCGCGTCTCTTCAGTGTATCTATTCGTTTTGTGCATCATAGACAAATCAATATTCCGAAACGCATTATATTTCCGAAACTATTTCTGATATTTCCTTTCTCGTTTTAGGTTTTGAGAATACAGAATTGTCGGCAGGATAACCGATTGGCACCAACGCTACCAACTCCTTCTCTACTCCATCTATGCCCAACACTTTGTTTGCCACCTCTGGCTTGAAATTGCAAACCCAACATGTGCCAAGACCTTTTTCAGCCGCAGCCAAACAAAGATGCTCTACAAAGATTGAAGCGTCGACATCGGCATGATCCTTACCGTCGGCTCTATGCCACGACTCTGTATGATCCACTACTACAGCCAACACCATTGGAGCTGTCTTAAACCAATCTCTGTCGTACGACTCCGCCAATTCCGTCAACTTACTTTTGCTCTTCACAACAACCAATCTCCATGGCTGCTTGTTGCATGCGGAAGGTGCCAAACGGGCGATTTCAAACACCTCGTCGAGCACACTCTTTTCTATAGCGCGAGCAGTGTCGTAAGCTCGACACGAGACTCGTTTGCTGGCCAATTCAAGTAGTGTCATTATGCCAAAGTTTTGATTTCGTTCTTCAAAACAACCAATGCGATGTCGATTGGTGGATTCTCTGTCTCGTTGTATTTCTCAATTAGAATCTTCGACAACTCTACAGCAGGGACATCGTTAGGAACAGACTCCGAACATGTATTTACGAATTGCAAAAGGCTCTCCTTCGCAGCGATGACAAAACGCCAAAGGTCTTCTGACACATAAATCTGCTGAGAGACGTTATGCTCGAACTCCTCACGCACTTGCTGGATATACATTAGGTGAAGATCGCCTGCTTTCATTGCTGGATACTGGATTCTAACAATCATGCTCTCTGGTTTGATACGCTCCAAGAACAACACCAAACGCTCGTATGCAGTAAGCTTGATTGGAGTAAGGATTTTACCTGTCTCGATTCTTACCTGATGGCGTCTCTCCTTCTCTCTGTTGTCAAGCAAATTCTTCAACACAAAGTAAGTGGCCACGAATACCAAGATTCCACTTACAGAAAATTTCAATATGTCAAGAATGATTTCCATATTCTATTAAATTACTTTTTCAATCTTATAGTTATTTCTCTCGCTTGAGTTTCTTGCTACCAACTCACCCAAGAATCCAGTCAGGAACAACTGAGTTCCAATAATCATCATTGTCAACGCAATATAGAAATATGGGCTTGTAGTAACGAGTGGATCCAATGTGCCATTATACATGTGGATCAATTTCGATGCTCCAACGTATGCGGCTGAGATGAATCCGATCAAGAACATTATGCTTCCAACGAATCCAAAGAAATGCATTGGTTTGCCACCGAATGTAGAAATAAACCACAATGAAAGCAAATCAAGGTAGCCATTGAAGAAACGGTTCAATCCAAACTTAGTCTCGCCGTACTTTCTTGCCTGATGCTGAACGACCTTCTCCCCTATCTTCTTGAATCCGGCGTTCTTAGCCAAATATGGAATGTAGCGGTGCATCTCACCGTAAACCTCAATACTCTTGATTACCTGGCAGTTGTAAGCCTTCAAACCACAGTTGAAATCATGAAGTTTGATACCGGAGATCATACGTGTAGTGGCATTGAACAGTTTCGACGGAATGTTCTTGGCCAACTTAGAATCATAACGTTTCTTCTTCCAGCCTGACACAAGGTCATAACCGTCCTCCTTGATCATCTTGTAAAGCTCAGGGATCTCATCTGGAGAGTCCTGCAAATCAGCGTCCATAGTGATCACCACGTCGCCCTGAGCCTTCTCAAAACCACAATAAAGGGCTGCGCTCTTTCCGTGGTTGCGACGGAATTTGATTCCATGCACATTGCTGTCCGATGCAGCCAAATCCTCAATTATCTGCCATGATTTGTCAGTGCTTCCGTCGTTGCAGAAAATCACCTCATAGCTATAGTTATGCTCTGTCATTACGCGCTTAATCCATGCGTACAATTCGCCTAACGATTCCTCTTCATTGTACAATGGTACGACTACAGATATATCCATTTATCTTATTATTAATTAATTATCTTTATTGTTTGAAGATCCGTTCTTATCGTAATTCGAATCCGCATTATCAATCGAATCCAACGGTTTCTGCAATTTTGCGAATCGTGCAGCCCCGACAGAGATAAGACTTACAATAAATCCCATCAGCATAAATCCCAAATAGATTGACGGAATTAATGATTTCGGCGTCACGGTCGAAGCCACCTGTCTCCACTCTGCGATCAGACTGTCGTATCCCTGCCCTTCCAGCATTTTTTCGTATGAATCCACAACGTCGCCAATTAGATTTGGAGCAAAATACTTCACATACAAATAGAAAAATAGGGCGTATATGATTCCAGCGTAGGCAAATCCCCTTATGGAAATTGAAAAAGGTGTGGAAAACTGATATTTGCAGTCGTTGTACTGACAGCAAAAATTAACAGTCATACGATAAAGGAACACAAACGGGAAAATCAGGAAGAACATAGATATAAAAAGTGCGACGACGGACAGTATTCCGTCGACAGCAATGAAAGAGACAAAATCTCGCACAACGTATGAGAACGCCAAAATCAATCCCAAACGCATGGCAAGCACCGTCTTATTTATCACAACTTCCTGCATAATATCGCAAAATTACATTTTTAATTTCAATTACTCCTCGTTTTCAAAGTAAATCTTGTAATAATGCATTCGTTTTTCCTTATCAAAAGAACGCTCAATCATATCGCGGTTTCCATGTATGTAGACGTGGAAATTCTTATCCAATTTCAACACACTCTTAAACTTTGGAGCTCCCTTCTTCACCACCTCCTTACTGATGGCAAATGTCTTTGGCAACTCCACGTCGTTAGCCTCCTCAAAGTGCGCAAGATGCTCATCAAACACGTCGCAGATTGACTCATTGTTTCCAAGCACCTGTTCCTTAAATCTATCAATATCAAAGATATCCGAGCCCTTGAAGAAATCCACCTGACGATTAAGCATATCAATCTGGTCTGTACGCTCGATTCCGTTCTCAGGCTCTTCCTCACGTGCAGGACGGAAAATATCAGTCACAAACGACTTACATAGATCCATATATTCCTTTGTCTGGAAATTATTGTCCATACGAGTGACAAGTCCAAGGAAATCGTTCTTCCAGAATGTAGCCTCACTCTTTCCTGCCGCTTTATCAAGCAATGCGACAACGAAACCTTTATCTCGCTCAATATCAAAGATTAAGCAACCTTTATCCAGTTTCTTCAAATCCAAGCCTTCATCGTAGCCGAGAGCAAGTCCGTCTTCCTGATTATAAACTTTCAAGAAAGTATCCTTATGCTCGCTCTTGAACAAGCCAAGACATCTCACATCCTGATCGAATATACGTACATCGCGGAACATAGCGACGTAAAGCTCACCACTCTTAATATTCGGATGGTTACTGTTCTCATATAAAGCGGCCGCGAAAAGACGCGAATTTTCATAGAAAGACGACGGATTATCAAACACTGCAGCAGCCATCTTAGCCACACTGTCGTTCATATCCTCGAAGTTATATAGGCTCGGCTCACGGAATGAGTCGAAGAAAAACTGTTTCAACAGATGCGGCAACTCACTGTCGTCTTCAGAAAACGACATTGGACGCTGGGAATACACATTTTCAGAATTGTCAGAGTGCGATCCGATATGATGGATCACCATGTCTGAAATACTTGAGTTGATAACGTCAAATAGCATACATATATTATTTATACAAACCGTGCAATCAAATCACAATAAACGCAAAATTAACAAAAAAAGATGTCAAAACTGACATTTCCCCTACTTTCTAAGCACAAAAAATTGATTTAATACATTTTAACTATCGAGAGACGGGGATTTTGGCAAAAACAACGTATCTTTGCACCGTGATAAGTATAATTCAACCAAACAAATGAAAAAGCTTTTGTACACATTGGCAAGCATGATGTTTGCCACTCTATGTTTCGTCTCTTGTGGAGAGACAGAAGACGAGAACACAGTCAACGGTTTTGAATATGTAGATCTTGGTTTGCCAAGCGGCACAAAGTGGGCTTCGTCCAACGTCGGAGCTAAAAAGCCAGAGTCAACAGGTTCATATTTCGCTTGGGGAGAAGTCACAGAGAGCAATTACACTGAACTTGAATGTGACGCATATAACCTTTCTCCAGCAGATCTGTCAAAAAACGGAATCACAATAAATTCTAAACTTGCACCAGATTACGATGCTGCCACTCATAATATGGGTACAGGTTGGTCCACACCAACAACAACTCAATTCGAAGAGTTGGTGGCAAAATGCACTTGGCTCTGGCAAGAAAATCCTAAAGGCTACAAGGTGGTCGGTAGCAACGGAAACTCAATATTCCTACCTGTTACCGGATATATAACTGACGAAGGATCATTAAGCTATCCAAACGAAGGTTACTACTGGTCTTCGCAAGTAGAAGCCAATTCATTACAGCAAGCTCTTGGTTTTGGAATCAATTCTACTGATTATAAAGTACGATCTTTCTATCGTGACCGTGGTAGATGTGTACGTGCAGTCACTAAATAACACTGCTTAAACTCTAAATTAAATACACATAAATAATAAAATGAATCTCAAAAAATTTTTATTGCCTGCAATGACTCTTTGCGGGCTTCAATGCTATGCAGATGCTCTAAACTACGACTTTGAATCCAGTGCCGACGATTGGGCTGGACGTGGCGACGCTACTGTTGAGCTATCAACGGAGCAGCACCACAGTGGTGATCAGTCTCTTTTCGTCAGCAACCGTGCGGAAAGCTGGCATGGTGCGTTAGTCAGCAACGCTTCAATCGAGGCTGGAAAGACATACATTATCTCAGCATGGGTGTTTGTTTATTCCAATGGCAACATGGATTTGAGTCTTCAATACTCTGCCGATGGTGCGGTTGCCTACCCTCGTGTCGCATCAAAAGAGGCTTACGCTTACAGTTGGACTGAATTGAAGGGTGAAATCGTCATTCCAGAGGAAGTTGAGGACATAACTCCCTATATCCAGTGTACAAACAGCGCCACATTGGAATATTTCATCGACGACGTGACTATCGAGGAGAAAGTTGAGGAACTTGTAGATTTCTCTAAGCAGTTACCATTGAAGGATCTTTACAGAGACTATTTCAAGATCGGCACTGCCGCTACTGCGAGTGAGATTACACCTAAGAATGCAAAGAATATGATTCTTCACCACTTCAACAGCCTTACCCCTGGTAATGAGTTGAAGCCGGACGCATTATTGAACCAGGAAGCAAGCCAGAGCGACGGTGATAATGTCAATCCACAGGTTCGTCTTTCTCCTAACACGAAAGCAGTGTTGAAATTCTGTGAGAACAACAATATTCCAATGCGTGGACACGTTTTCGTATGGCATTCACAGACTCCAGACTGGTTCTTCAATGAAGGATTTGAATCCGACGGTGCTACAGTCTCAAAGGAGATCATGAGCCAACGTATGGAGAACTACATCAAGAATGTGATCGAATTGGTTACCACTTCATATCCTAAATTGAACATCTACGCATGGGATATCGTAAATGAGGTGTTTACAGACGGCGGACAGATGAGAACACCAGGAAGCAACTACCAGAGAGAAGGACAATCACGTTGGGTGGAAGTTTACGGAGATGACTCATTCATCGAAGAGGCATTCGTGTACGCAAAGAAATATCTTCCGACCAATATAAAGACTTATTACAATGATTATAACGAGTATATTGGTTCAAAGACAGATGCCATCTATAATTTGGTTAAAAAATTGTATGACAAAGGCCTTTGCGACGGAGTTGGAATGCAGTCTCACTTGAGTACCCTATTCCCAACAGCACAGCAATACGAAGTAGCTCTTGCCAAGTTTGCGACAATTGGTTGCGACATTCAGGTAACAGAGTTGGATATCACAGTGGAGGACGGATACACATTCAACGATCAGACTAAATTGTATGGTGAGTTGTTCCAACTTTATAAAAAGTATAAGGACAATATCAGTTTGGTAGCCCTATGGGGAACAAACGACGAGATTAGCTGGAGAGCAAAAGGCAAACCACTAATCTTCACAAACTACCAGCCAAAGGGAGCATACGACAAGATCATTGAAGGAATGGAGATGCCGACAAACGCAGAAAACATTGCTGACAATGGAATTATTGTCATCCCTACCCTAACAGATGGCGACGCTACAATTTATTGCGACGGAAGCTTCACATACCGTCTTAGCAGCATTGTTGGAAAAGTAGTGATGGAAGGAAAAGGAAACGATAATTTGAACGTCAAGTTGAATATTCCTAATGGAATCTACATGATGGAGATTGCTTCAGAAACAGGAGCCAAAAACATTGTGAAGATCATCAAACGATAAACAACCATCGTACTTTATTCAAGTAAAACCGACGGTGCGTCCGAATTGGACGCACCGTTTTTTTTGACCACTCAATTTAGACAACCATATTTTTTTGAAATTTATTTACCGCAACTCGAAAAAAATTAGAATTCTCACAAAAGACATCAACCAAAGCAGTGCTTAAACAATAAAAACGTAAGCACTTAACAATCAATCAAATATAATGATAAATTTACGTATTTATATAATGTTAAGTGGACTTATGAATGCGTAAAAGGTAAATTAACAATATTATTTTACGTCATTTCCGATTCCTTTTACGCATTTATAAAATCGATTTGCACAGCATTATACTTCGCCATATATTTGCTGATGTAAAGAAAACGGCATCGGTCAGTCTTCATGTTAGCCCTTTTTCATACGGTGTCGTTTTCTTTACTTTTAACTGAACGCCTTGGAAAAGAGTAATTGCGAAAAATGAAAGTGATTGTAGCAAGAGAAGAAATATAAGAGACAAAGTAACAAAGCTACAATACAAAAGAGAAATTCTTAAACAGGTCTAATTTCTGTGATCAGAAATTACCTGTTGCACCTTAGGTGTTAAGGTGTAAAAACAGGCAGATGATTCGATATCATCATAAGTAACCTGATCAACGCCTTGGGACAAAATAGTTAGCGGAAATGTTTATTAAAGCAGTCTAATGCATAAATGCGAAACGAAACTTTGCTAATAACAAACACGCTAATGCGAAACAGGCGAAAAGTTAAGACATTTTTTTCCTTTAATATAAACAGCCAAAATGCGATCCTTGCATTTTGGCTGTTTTATTTATTTATCTAAAGGCATAATATTACCGTTTATATCAATCCTAAACCACTTTTCTCCAACCACAATTCTATATTCTTCATCTACTTGCTTAAAATATCCTTCTTTCGCTACCCTACCATAACCATTGTGCCATGGCGAAACAAAAATGTATACTTACCCATAGGAGCAATAGTATCGCCTTTGGAGTTAAGCAATAAAACAGGAACGCCTGCTACGAATTCTAAACTATCATCATAGTCTTTATTGTTATCGCGTATTAAAACGATTGTTTCTGGCTTAGATAACTCTTTGGCAAATACAAACGGATTTCCTATAGTAAGAAGCAAAATTAAAAAAGTAATATGTTTCATATGAAGTATAAAGATGAAAAAAAAAGACGTCGAATATATCACATACTCAACGCCTTGGAAAAAAATAATTAATGCGAAAAATTTATGTTTCTCTTTCAAATGTGAACTCTTAGATATCAAGATATTTCACTACATATCTTGTAGCCTTCTTCTCTTCGTTCACATAGATTCTATATTCTCCTCTATCGTACTGATAAAGTTTAATATTAGCTTTGTCAAAACCTGGTGTTGAACACTCAAAAATGCAATACTTGAAATCCTTCTTGACCACCCAATGCTTTGGTTTTTCGATGATTTCATAAGTGGCATCACCTACGTTTACTACATTTTTTGTCATATTAATAACAATCGAAGTGTTGCTGCCTATCCATGGTCCCCATGCGTATACATCAGGAACATTCTTTGCTCCGACACCCGCCGAGCTCTTAAATGCTCTGAAGTTAATCTCCTGAGCAACACTCTCAAAAGAGAATGCGAACAAAGAGAATAACGCGATTAGGTATGTAAACAGCCTCTTCATTTGCTATCTTGTAGTATCTTTCTTTTCTACAAATATAGGACGTTTTTTGATTTTTCCAAAGTTTTTATCTAAAAAAATCCTTTTTGTCCATCATTTTTTTACTCATTTGCATAAATATTATGCCAGACAGCATAAAACTGTAAACTCAATCCTCTTTCTTCAGTTTTGGAATTGATATTCCATACCTGACAGCAAGCACCCTACTCACAACAACAACTCCTGCACAAACAAAACCAGACACCAGCTGATTTGCACCAAGAGAGTCACAAATAAAGAATATCACACCTCCTAAAATACAAGCTGTGGCATAAATCTCTTTTTTAAAGATCAATGGCACTTCAGCCAAGAGGACATCTCTGATTATACCTCCAGCAGCTCCTCCCATCGTGCCCATCGCAATTGGCACCCACCACGGGAAATCGTACGCCAACGTCTTCTCTATTCCAACGACAGTATATAGTGCCAAACCAAAAGTATCGAAAATAAAGAAGGTCACATTCATGTGGATCAGTCTCTTGCGAAACACCACCACGAACACCAATGCGAGGATTGTCATAGAGACGTAGATTGAGTTTGTCATCCACACCGGCGTCACTCCAAGCAACAAATCTCGCAAGGTTCCTCCACCAATGGCGGTAGCGAATCCTACAACAAAGGCGCCAAACAGGTCAAAACCCTTGTTTGCCGCCATACGTATTCCACTGATTGCGAATACAAAAGCTCCGATAGCATCTATGATCACTATCATATTATTGATGTCCATCATAGCCATATTTTGATATCTTTTTTGCGCATTCGCCACATATTCCCTTAATCACATAACTTGTCTCAATAACTTGAAACCCATCTGGAACTTCCACTTTCGGCACCAGCAATGATTTGCAGCAATAAGTATGATGACAAATGTTGCAAGTGATATGCACATGTTGCTCTTCCTCCGACTTAGCGACGCAATATTTCTGAGCTCCACTTCCGTCGTCGATAGAATGAAGAAGATGATGCTCTTCAAACGCAACAAGTGTACGAAATATTGTTGATCTATCAATATCTGGAATCAAATCTTCAACGTCAGTAAGCGAAAACGCAAACGGAACCTCGTTGATTTTCTCCCAAATCAACACCCTAGTCGTAGTGGCTCTAATACCAGATTCTTTTAGAAACTCTTCCGTTGAAGCCATGCTATTACAATCATTTTAATCGCTAAATAAATAACAAATAGCGACAAAGCCAAACCAACATACGAATCAATCTCTTGATAATCAGTCACCATCATACCCACCATGGATACAAACACGACAATCGGCATGAATATTTCTTTCCACGTGTTAAAAAGATGAGAAGAAAATAAATAACTTAAAATCATAGAGATCAAAGAAGCTGAAACCAAAGCGAAGACAGACGCTTCTGAGAAAACTACAGGTGAATCTTGCCTTGCAAAAAACTCACTGATAACTATTGCAGAAAAAACCAATGACATTATTGCAAAAAAAATCAAAACTGCCACACGCCCAACTTTTGATGCTTTGATATCCGGGAAGGAATCTTTTGCCACTTTATTTCCAATAAGGAAAATAGTAGCAAGATGAAAACCGATATTGGCAGTGATAACCATAGAATCGGTCATAAATCCTACAACAAGATCCAAAGAAACCAACAAAAATTGAACCAACAGGAATGTCAAAAACTTAAAAGTCTTTCCATTCCTGCCATCATCACCCTCTAATGTATTGAGAAAATTCCCCATAATCAATCAGTTGGATGTGAATTCAATTAAAATGCAACTTGTGCATTCTCGTCAATATCACAAGTGAAGCCAACCATACGAATGGCTGTCTGCGCACACTCAACTCCCTTATTTCCAAGTGAACCACCAGCACGATCAAGAGCTTGCTGCATATTATCTGTAGTTAGCAGGCCAAAGATAACTGGCTTTGTACCCTCCACATTCAATGCCGCGATACCATTCGTTGTGCCCTGGCATACATAGTCGAAATGAGGAGTTCCTCCACGGACAACACATCCCAATACGATAACTGCATCTACATTCTTGCACTGGCAGCTCTTTTTTGCCGCATAGACAAGTTCAAAACTTCCTGGCACATGGAACACACGAATATCTTTGTCGTAAGCGCCATGTTTCTTCAAAGTCTCGATTGCACCCTCACACAAAGCGAAAGTGACGTCGGAATTCCAATCAGAAACAATAATATCGAATTTCATTCCTCCAGCGTGAGGAACTCTGTTAGCATCGTAAGCGGATAAATTAGTAGTAGACATATTTATAAATTGAAAAAAGGCCTCCTAATGTTTGACACAAAAGGAGGCACACATATTAAAATTTTAAGAAAAATCTCTAATTATTTCTTATTCTGGAAATACTCAATGTATCTGTCAGCGTCACGTCCTTCTGTACTACGAGGGAAATTCTCTTTCAACTTCTCCATCATTGCAGCAGCCTTGGCATTTTCACCATTTTTGAAGTGAACCATAGCAAGACGGAACATATAAATAGGAGCAATCAAATCATTCTTAGAATCAATTGCCTTATTATAGTATGACTCAGCCTGCTTAACATCATTTGCGTCGAAATAGCAATCTCCAATTGCACCATACATTGCAGGAGAAACCAAATTATCATCAGCAGAGAACTTCTTCAAATATTCGATTGCATCGTCGTTCTTACCAAGGTTCTTGCAGCAAAGACCAGCGTAAGCACAAGCAAGATTTCCAGCAGGAGTGCTTGAGTAATTCTTAGCAACATCTATAAAACCTTCGAAATCATCGTTGCCATCCAAAGCCAACTGGAATGAATCGCGCTCAAACCAAGACTGAGCCTTGAAGATTGCGTCGTTTGCCTCCTTCTTAGTTTCATTGTGACTCTTAAGGAAGAAAATTAGGGCAAGCACAACAACAACGACCGCACCTAAAATCATTAGCAACATATTTTTATTGTTCTCAATGAAAGCCTCTGAACTTGTCAAGGCGTTCTCAACCTTGTCCATTGACTCACTGAACTCAGCAGCCTGCTGTTGCTCCAACTGCTCTCTCTCTTTTGCCTCCTGAGCCTGAGCTCTTTCCAAATCTTTATCTGACATTTCTGTTTCTAATTACTTCAATTTTCAAAAATCTGTGCGAAAGTATAAAAAATAAGAGACATTTCAAATATATAACGAAAAAATAACCACAAAAATATGTTTTGACTACATTTATATGGTTAAAACGAAATTTATTTATAATTTTGTAGGTAGTTTTTGATAAAGTGATAACATATTTAATATGAATATATCATACAATTGGCTCAAAAGATACATTGATATCACTGAGTCGCCAGAGGAGATAGCTAAAATTCTTACATCAATTGGACTTGAGGTCGGCACTGTAGAGTCGGCATCGCCTGAATTATCAGAAGGTCTAAAAATCGGTGAAGTTGTTGAATGTGCAGCGCACGAGAATTCCGATCACTTGCATGTGACAAAAGTCAACGTAGGTGAGCCAGAGTTGTTGCAGATCGTATGTGGAGCGGCAAACTGTCGTGCAGGTTTGAAAACAATCGTCGCTACTATCGGCACTGAATTGCCAGACGGTGACAAGACATTCACTATTAAGAAGGGCAAACTTCGTGGCGTCGAGAGCTACGGTATGCTATGCGCAGAAGACGAGATCGGTGTCGGATGCAGCCACGACGGTATCATTGAGCTTCCAGCTGACGCAAAGGTTGGTATGCTTGCAAAGGATTACTATGGTGGACAGAGCGACACTATCATCGAGGTGGATATCACTCCAAACCGTTCTGATGCGATTTCTCACTACGGTGTGGCTCGTGACTTGGCTGCTTACTTCGCATTCCACGGTCCGGCTCACAAACTAACAAAGCCATCTACTGCTGATTTCAAGGTTGACAATCACAACCGTGAGGTTAAGGTCACAGTAGAGAATTCTGCAGCTTGTCCTCGCTATGCGGGAATCACTATCAATAATGTAACAATCAAGGAGTCTCCAGACTGGTTGAAGGAGTCGTTGTCGGCAATCGGCCTCCACCCTATTAATAATGTAGTCGACGTTACTAACTTCGTGCTACACGGTATGGGCCAGCCACTTCACTGCTTCGACGCTGACAAGATCGCAGGCGGAGCACTTTCTGTTAAGACATTGCCAGAGGGCACTAAGTTCGTCACTCTTGACGGAGTTGAGCGAACTCTTAACGCTAACGACTTGATGATCTGCGACGCCAACGGTGGTTCTTGTATCGCCGGTGTGTTCGGTGGTTTGAACTCAGGTGTGACTGAGTCTACAAAATGTGTATTCTTGGAGTGCGCATATTTCAACCCAGTTTCAGTAAGAAAGACAGCCCGTCGCCACGGTTTGAACACAGACGCGTCTTTCCGTTACGAGAGAGGTTGTGATCCAGCTTGCAACATTGAAATCGTAAAATACGCCGCAATGCTTATCAAGGAGGTTGCAGGCGGTGAGATATCATCAGAGATCACAGATATTTATCCGGAGGAGATCAAACCATTCACAGTGAATATGCACTACTCTCGCATCAACTCGTTGATTGGCAAGGAGCTTTCAAAGGATGAGGTTCGCACAATATTGGCAGGACTTCAGATCTCTATATTAAATGAAAACGACGACGAATTCACAGTCTCAGTTCCTAACTACAGAGCAGACGTTCAGAGAGAGTGCGACGTGATTGAGGATATCCTACGTATTTATGGATACAACAACGTCACTCCAGATTTGTCAGTAAAATCATCATTGTCATTCTCGCCAAAGGTAAACAGCTACAAGCTACAGAATTTGATTTCTGAGCAGCTAACAGGTATGGGATTCAATGAGATCTTGAACAACTCACTTACAAAGTCGGCTTACTACGACAACTGTGAAAAATTCAAGGGAGAGAACAGAATCATGTTGATGAACCCACTAAGCAACGATTTGAACTGTATGCGTCAGACATTGCTATTCGGTGGACTTGAGAATATCAGCTACAATATCAACCGCAGAAGCCCTAACTTGGCATTCTATGAGTTTGGTAACTGCTACTACTACAACGGCAACGCGCAGCAGACAGCAGAGAACCCATTGAAGCCATATTCGGAGGATTACCACTTGGGTATGTGGCTAACAGGTATGAAGAGCGAGCAGAACTGGGCACAGGCACAGCAGAAGGCATCGTTCTACACACTTCACGCATACGTCAACAATATCTTCAAGCGTCTTGGCATCAAGCAGGAGAAGACAAGAGTCAACGAGTATTCAGACGATTTGTTGAGCTACGGACTACAGGTCACAACAGCAAACGGAAAAGTGCTTGCCACACTTGGAATCGTATCTAAGGACATCTGCAAGAAGATGGATATCTCACAAGAGGTTGAGTATGCCGACGTCAACTGGACAGCGTTGATGGGTGAGATGAAGAGCCACAACGTGACATACCACGACATTCCTAAGTTCCCAGAGGTCAAGAGAGACTTGGCTCTACTAATCAACAAGGAGACAACATTCGCAGAGATCGAGAAGATCGCACGTGAGACAGAGAAGAAGCTTCTTAAGGAAGTTTACCTATTCGACGTCTACGAAGGCAAGACACTTGATTTCGGCAAGAAGTCATACGCAGTGTCATTCATTCTACAGGATGAGGAGAAGACATTGACAGATTCACAGATCGACGCAATCATGAACAAGTTGATCAAGAATTTCGAGACAAAACTAGAGGCAAAAATTAGATAAAATAAATTGAAATAACAATATGGGAAGAGCGTTTGAGTACCGCAAAGCCACAAAGCTTAAGAGATGGGGCCACATGGCCAAGACTTTTACAAAGATTGGTAAGGAAATCACAATTGCAGTAAAAGCAGGAGGTCCAGACCCTGATGGTAATCCACGTCTACGTGCATTGATCCAGACAGCAAAGTCTGAGAACATGCCAAAGGACAACATCGAAAGAGCAATCAAGAGAGCAACAGACAAGGATACTGCTGATTACAAGGAGGTTATCTACGAGGGATACGGACCTGCAGGTATCGCTATCTTCGTTACTACAGCTACAGATAACACAACTCGTACAGTAGGTAACGTACGTAACTACTTCAACCGTAACGGTGGACAGTTGGGAACACAGGGTTCTCTATCATTCATGTTCACACACAAGTGTATGTTTACAGTTGCAGACAAGGAAGGTCTAGACATGGAGGAGTTCGAGCTTGAGTTGATCGACTACGATGTAGAGGAGGTTGAGCGCGACGACGAGGACAAGTCAATCTTCATCTCTGCCCCATTCGAGAGCAACAGCAAGATCCAGGCTTACCTTGAGGAGAACGGATTCGAGATCAAGTCAGTTGAGTTCGAGTACCAGCCAAACGACTACAAGGAGGTTACAGCTGAGCAGCGCGAGCAGGTTCAGAAGATCCTTGACAAGCTTGAGGACGACGAGGACGTACAGGCTGTATTCCACAATATGAAGGAAGAGGAAGAATAAGAAAAAAACAATAACATTTAAATAAAGAAAAACAATGGCAAAAAGTGCATTGCAAATCGCAAGAGCTGCATACCAGCCAAAGCTTCCAAAGGCTTTGAAGGGTAACGTAGCTATCAAAGAGGGTAAGGCTACAGAGTCTGTAGCAGATCAGGCTGACATCAAGAAGCTATTCCCTAATACATACGGTATGCCTGTAGTTACATTCGAGGCATCAAACACTCCACTTTCATTGAAGGATATGAACGTAGGTGTTATCCTTTCAGGTGGACAGGCTCCTGGTGGACACAACGTAATCTCTGGTTTGTTCGACGGACTTAAGTCAATGAACAAGAACGCAAAGCTTTACGGTTTCTTGGGTGGTCCTTCAGGTCTTGTAGATCACAAGTACATCGAGCTAACAGCTGATATCATCGACGAGTACCGTAACACAGGTGGTTTCGATATCATCGGTTCAGGTCGTACAAAGCTTGAGGAGACAGAGCAGTTCGACAAGGGTATCGAGATCTGCAACAAGCTAGGTATCAAGGCAATCGTTATCATCGGTGGTGACGACTCTAACACAAACGCATGTGTACTTGCAGAGTACTACCTACAGAAGAACACAGGTATCCAGGTAATCGGATGTCC
>DCIP01000011.1:1147-6933 GCA_002317115.1 Candidatus Scybalocola fimicaballi | reverse complement strand
ATCATACGCAAAAGCCAACAAACTTTCTTATGAATATGGCAAATGTGATTGCAATTCACGTGTAGATGATGCGTCTGCAGAGAACATTACCGTCGCTCCAAATCCGACTTCCAACGGATTTATAATCCATGGCATAAACGAAGGCACCGCAAAGATTTACGATGTCAACGGTTTATTGGTAAAGCAAGCAAGTATAGTCGGCGAGACATACGTCGACATAACTACACTTGCGAAAGGCATCTATGTGTTGGATATAAATGGTGTAACTTCTAAAATTGTGAAAGAATGAAAAAACTATTACTATCATTATTAGCATTAGGGGGCACTGCCTACGCACAAACTGTAGAAGATGGAATCCTGAAATTTGAAGATGGGACAATTGATATCAAGACTGCAGAATTTAATAATAGACTCGACATCCGATCTATTGAATTCCCGTCAACATTGAAAACAATCGGATCTTCCGCTTTCAGCAAATGCAGTTACCTAAAGGGGACACTTGTTATTCCAGATGGAGTTGAGACAATCAAAGGATCCGCTTTCAGATATTGCGTAAATCTTAGGAGAGTTGTCATCCCCGAGAGCGTAACTTCTATCGAAGAGAATGCATTCCATCCCAACACCATTATCATTTCCCCAGAGGGTTCTGCGGCAAATCTTTGGGCAATAGAGAACAACCGTGATTATCAGTATACAGAAGAAGGGCTTCCTGTAGGCGTCACAGAGATGTTTCAAGACTTCTTTTTTGAAACCGTATGGAATCAGCGTGGAGGCAAATGCCAATATACTCCAGAAAATGAGAATGTAAAGTGTGGTAATCTTTCCGACGCAATGATGCGACACTACTGGGGAATAAACTTTTATGGTTCAAAATGTTACAACACATCTAAAGATGTTTATTTTGCTGACTTTGACGAGGATCCTGTAGACATGGATGCTATTCCCGACGTTTTCTCCGACGCTGCTATTCCAGATTCATCTATGTTGGAAGCAGATAAATACCTATGGTATCAGACGGTGACAACCAACAATGGATTTTTGGACGCAAAATACACATACTACCCAGGATACTCAGCAGGAATTGAAGAACATTCTCCTGTCCGTGTTGAGCAGTATGAATATTTAGGCAATAGCTCCACTATAGAAAAAACTAAAGAATGGCTTGAGGATTTCATCATTGACCACATGAAACGAAAGATTCCTGTGATGATGAAGGCCAAGAACCTTGCAAACACATCTAATCACGGTTGGATTATAGACGGTGCAAGAATGAAGGACGGACATCTTCAAGTTCATTCCAACTACGGTTGGTCACTGGGTGTACATAACGGTTGGATTGATCCGTGGGATAGAATCACAAATGGCATGATAGACTACGAAGATCCGTATCGTAAGTTTAGAGTCATCTATCCTCTCGAAGGTGAAGAGTTGGCTAATTGGGAACCATATCGTCTAACTGACGAGCAAAAAGCTGCAATCAAAGCTGAGACATACCATGTGCCTACACAAATTGACTCATTGTTGTATTTTCCAGAAGGAACTGTGATCGTATCGACAAGTATTCCTTTCGTCGACTCAACATCAACATCGGTTTATTTGCCGCTAAGCCTACGCAGTATTGGTTCTAACGCATTTAAGAACCACCCGACACTGGAAGAGGTGTCAATTCCTAAATATGTGGAATCAGTCGGATATTATGCTTTTCAGAATTGCAAATCACTAAAAAAAGTCACTTACAATCCGAAAGCTAACTCATTGCAGTACTCAAACGTCACTGCTCCGTTTTTGAATTGCGAAAAGTTGGAGACTGTCATTATCGGTGAGAATGTAAAAGCAGTGCCTCCAAGGATGTTCCAAAAACTACCATCGCTTTCAAAAATCACGATTCCAAGCACCGTCGAGTCAATCGGATCTAATGCATTTTTGGAATGTGGATTGAAAAGAGTAAACTTAGAACAAGGATTGAAAGTGATTGGTTCATACGCATTTGAGAAGACGCTTATCGACAGCATCTATCTGCCATCTTCTATCGATTCAATTGCATCGTCTGCGTTTTTGAGCTGCGAATCCCTAAAAACAATTTCATACAACGCAACAAACAATGTGGAAAGCTACTCCACTTCCCCATTTGCAAAATGTATCAACGTGGAGAAAATCATCATAGGCGACAGCGTATCAAAGATTCAGAAAAACCTATTCAGAGAGCTTCCTAATTTGAAGACGGTGATGATTCCGGGCAACGTGAAAAGCATCGGCAATTACTCTTTCTACAAAGATGGATTGGAAAGTGTGAAAATTTGTGAGGGAGTTGAATCAATAGGAGAAAGTGTATTCTTGGGCAACGACAGTTTGACTGAGATTTGGATTCCTCAGACAATCTCTTCTATCGGTAGCATAAATGCCATACCAAAGACAGCAAAAATCTATTGTGTGGAAAATTCATTCACACATGAATGGGCTGTAGCAAACAAGCGTCAGTTTGAAATCACGAAATACGTCTGCTCAGAGCCAACAGGTGAAGATGCTATCATAGATAATTCTATATCGGTTTATCCCAACCCTACGTCGGACGGATTCTCCATCAGAGGCGTAGAGACAGGTTATGCTAAACTGTACGATGCGGCAGGCAAACTTGTTATGCAGATCACAGTTGATGAAGATACATACGTCGACATAGAAAATTTAGCAAAGGGAGTTTACATTCTTGATGTCAACGGCGTGAAATCAAAAATCGTTAAGGAGTAGCGTATTTCAATCCACTGTACTGAATTTCCAACACCATTTTTGCCAAATCAGTATTTTGTTTGTACCTTTACACTTTCAAAGTATAGTTTAGTTATGGCAGACAGTGGATTCATATCCATTAAGGGTGCTAAAGTGCACAACCTTAAGGACATAGATATCAAAATACCTCGCAATAAACTGGTGGTGATCACTGGACTTTCTGGTTCGGGCAAGTCGTCACTCGCTTTCGACACTCTCTACGCTGAAGGCCAACGTCGTTATGTGGAGAGTCTTTCATCGTATGCCCGCCAGTTCTTGGGCAGAATGAGCAAACCTGAGGTTGACTATATCAAGGGGCTTCCTCCAGCTATAGCTATCGAGCAGAAGGTAAGCACTCGAAATCCACGCTCTACCGTCGGCACTTCCACTGAAATCTACGAATATATCAAACTATTGTTCGCCCGCGTCGGACGTACCTACTCCCCTATCTCTGGCGAGGAGGTGAAGCGTCATCAGGTGTCGGACATCGTGGATTATGTCCTCTCTTTTGAAGACGGCACAAAAGGCATGATCCTGTCGTCTCTTCCAAAAGAGAATCTTGAGGAGACGGTGGAGAAAGCTAAATTAGAGGGCTTTGCACGTCTGCTTATCGACGGTGCGGTGACGAAGATCACCGATTTCACCGCAGATATGGCAAAGTCTTGCAAGGACGCATATATTGTGGTGGACCGTTATGTGGTGCGCCACGACAATGAGACTAAAAACCGTGTCTCTGATTCCGTCCAGACTGCTTTATGGCAGGGCGACGGTTCTTCTTGCCAAATTTTGGTTTATACTCCAGACGGAGAATCACTAAAGCAGTTCAGCACAAAATTCGAGGCAGACGGAATCACTTTCGACGAGCCAACTGAGTTGATGTTCAGTTTCAACTCCCCTTACGGAGCGTGCCCTGTCTGCGAAGGATTCGGCCGCGTCGTCGGAATAGATGAAGATTTGGTAGTGCCAGACAAGACATTGTCTGTTTATCAGGGAGCAGTGATCTGCTGGCGTGGAGAGAAGATGGGCGAATGGCTTCAGGATTTTATCTTCCACGCAGAGGCAATCAAATTCCCTATCCACAAGCCATATTTCCAACTTACAGCTGAAGAGAAGAAGAAATTATGGCATGGCACACAGCTTACTCATGGAATCGACGAATTCTTCAAATTCGTTGAGAGCCAGCAATATAAGATCCAATATCGTGTGATGCTTGCACGTTATCGTGGCAAGACAATCTGCCCTAAATGTGGAGGCACACGTTTGAAGGAGAATGCCTCATGGGTGAAGGTGGCAGGAAAGAGCATCACAGAATTGGTGGATATGCCAGTGTCGGAATTGAAACCGTTCTTCGACAATATCCAGCTTACTGAGCATGAGGAATTGGTAGCAAAACGTCTGCTTATCGAAATCAAGAATCGTTTGAATTTCCTTGTCGACGTGGGACTTGGCTATTTGACATTGAACCGTCTGTCCAACTCGCTTTCGGGTGGAGAGAGCCAACGTATCAACCTTGTGACATCGTTGGGATCAAGCCTTGTCGGCTCATTATATATCCTCGACGAGCCAAGTATTGGTCTGCATAGCCGCGACACTGAACGATTGGTATCCGTGCTACGTAGTTTGCAGAAATTAGGAAACACAGTGGTTGTGGTGGAGCACGACGAGGAGATCATGCGTGCTGCCGACTATATCATCGACATCGGTCCGGAATCAGGACGCAACGGTGGTAAAGTTGTGTTCGAGGGATCACCTGAGGATGCAAAAAAAGCAAAGCAGAACGCAGAACTACACTCCTACACTATCGATTATCTCAACGGAACAGAGAAGATAGCCGTGCCGCAGTACCGTCGACCTTGGAACAATTATATTGAGATCAAGGGAGCATTGCAGCACAACTTGAAAGGCTTCGACGTGAAATTTCCGCTCAACGTCATGACCGTCGTCACTGGTCCGAGTGGTTCAGGAAAATCATCATTGGTAAGAGATATCTTCTACCTTGCGTTGAAGAGAGAGTTGGACGAATCGGAAGAGAAACCAGGTTTGTACTCATCACTTTCCGGAGCCACAGATTTGGTGAAGAATGTCAATTTCGTTGACCAGAATCCGATTGGAAAATCATCTCGTTCAAATCCAGTGACATACGTCAAAGCTTACGACGAAATCCGTAAACTATACGCCGACCAGCAGCTATCAAAGCAGATGGGCTACCGCAGCGCACACTTCTCATTCAACACAGAAGGCGGACGATGCGACGAATGTCAGGGAGAGGGAACAACAACCATCGAGATGCAGTTTATGGCCGACTTGGTTTTGCCATGTGAGAGCTGTAAAGGAATGCGATTCAAGCAGGACATTTTGGAGGTTCGCTACCGTGGCAAGAACATCTACGACGTGCTTGAGATGACTATCAACCAGGCAGTTGAATTCTTCTCTGAGAAATTAGAGTCGACAGAGAAAAAAATTGTCAAGAGATTGAAATCGTTGCAAGACGTCGGTTTAGGCTATATCAAACTTGGACAAGCCTCATCTACCCTATCAGGAGGAGAGAGCCAACGAGTGAAGCTTGCAGCAATCTTGGCAGAAGAGAAGACACAGCCAACAATCTTCATCTTCGACGAGCCGACAACCGGACTCCACTTCCACGATATCAAGACACTGCTTAAAGCCTTTAACGCCTTGATAGAGAAGGGACACACCGTCGTCATCATCGAGCATAACATGGATGTGATCAAATGTGCGGACCACGTCATAGATATCGGTCCGGACGGAGGAGACAAGGGAGGTGAACTTGTGTTTGCCGGCACACCAGAGGAGCTTGTCATGAATAAAGAATCATTCACAGCAAAATGCTTGAAAGCAAAGTTTGCCAACGATGGACTGATTTTTTAATTCATAATGCATAATTCGTAATTGTCGGTACATACCATCTTGGGAGGATTCCAACGATGGGACACATTCGTAGAGACGTCGCGTGCGGCGTCTCTATTTTATTGGTATAGAATAGTAAATCCAAAAAAGTTGCG
>DCIP01000011.1:0-1076 GCA_002317115.1 Candidatus Scybalocola fimicaballi | reverse complement strand
TTGCGATATTTTCGGAATTAAATCCGAAAAAGTTGCGAGTTTTTCGGAATATAATTAAACACAATTTTTATTGAACTCAAGTATGGCATGTATTATCAATTTGTTTAATGCAACAGAAAACAGCGTTTTATATAAATATTTCACGCTTGGAAAACCCACAAACAAGTTTGTTTTAGAAAATACTAAACAGTGAAAACATAAACAACTGAAAACCGTGAATCTGTTTTCTATCGTTTTGTTTTCAGCGTTAAGCAGTTTTTGAGACATTTTGATGTCTGTTTTCCAGTGCCCCGCAACGAAGTTGCTTATTTATAGGGCACGTTTTCTGTTCAAACCACTTGCGAAACTTGAGTTATTGAATATTCAAATCTATTTTGCAACAAGTACTTTTGGAGAACTAAAGACCAAACAGAGATCGACTATTTAGAAGAGTATGACGGCAATTTGCATTGCTATGAATTTAAGTGGAACCCATCTGCAAAAGCCTCATTCCCGCCATCATTCGCTAACGCGTATTCCAACTCCACATTTGAAATCATACACAGAGATAATTTCGAAAAATTCCTTGGAATTGATTAAATCACAAACGTGAAGTTTCCTTGAAATGGATTACGGAGGAATTACGAATTAATTCCTATCTTTGCATATAATATTGGCAATTATATACAAGTTATCCAACACACGCTTTTTCTTTATACGCTCGCCCTTACGGGCTCGCGTTTTGGGGGAGTTAGGGCGTTCCGCCCTTAACAATCCTCATTTTGGACAACTGCTATATAATCTCCATATGATTTTGAATGACACTAAACTTCAAAAAATAATGGATTATGGAAGAAAATAAAATATTAGACAAAATTGAAGCTGCCCTAAAAATTGCGGAAAAGGAATTTTTGGAGAAAAAAGCAGCAAACAATGAGACTCTTATTCTTTCCGACAAAGACGGGAAGATTGTGGAGGTGCCAGCTCAAGAATTGTTGAATAGATAAGACGTCCTTGCGTCTTTACATAAAAGCCCATGCCTCGCCACGTCATTATCATAGGTAACGGATTCGATCTGTTTCTTGGAAGAAGGACCA
>DCIP01000139.1:4660-5685 GCA_002317115.1 Candidatus Scybalocola fimicaballi | reverse complement strand
TACAGAGGTTATATTGTCGACGACGAAGAAAATTTGGAGGAATCGTTGAATGCAAAGACAAAAGAAGCCTTCAAAGTGATGGAATTAGACTATAACTGTTCTCTGAAAGAGTTGAAACGACAGTGGAGAAAATTGTCTATGAAATATCATCCTGACAAATACGAATTATCCGATGAAAACAGTAAAAAAGAGGCTACTCGTAAAATGCAGGAGTTAGTAGAAGCTTATAATTACCTTCTTGACAACTACTTTGAAAGTATGAACATTTAAGTTGAATTTGAGATGGAAAAGGAGATTTCACAGTTAAAACAGATAGTTCTTTCACTTCCCGACAGTCCTGGAATCTATCAATATGTCAACAAGGATAATGAAATCATCTACGTCGGCAAAGCTGTGAATCTTAAAAGACGAGTCTCTTCCTATTTCAACAAATATCAGACATCGAATAAAGTTCGTGCTCTTGTCAAGCAGATTGTAGACATCAAATATATAGTCGTACCGAGTGAGCAGGACGCTCTTCTTCTTGAAAATAGTTTGATCAAGAAGCATCAACCCAAATACAACATTCTCTTAAAGGACGATAAAACATATCCGTGGATTTGCATCAAAAACGAACCATTTCCCCGAGTTTTTTATACCAGACGACTCATTCACGATGGTTCACTCTACTTTGGTCCGTATACCTACCTTCCAGCAATGAAGACGGTGCTCGACCTAATCCACAACATCTATGGAATCCGCACCTGCAATAATAAACTCAGTGATGATGCCATCAAAAGTGGAAAATATAAAGTTTGTTTAGACTACCACATAAAAAAATGTAAAGGATGTTGTGAAGGTTTTCAAACAGAGGAAGAATACAGAGAGAATATCAAGGAAATCAAACTCATTTTGAAAGGTGAGATGAGCACACTTGAAAGTTATATTCTCGATGAAATGGGCAAAGCAGCCGAAGAAATGAGGTTTGAAGATGCCCAGAAGATGAAGGAGAAAATGTATCTTTTATCACAGTACAAAAGCAAAAA
>DCIP01000139.1:1682-4560 GCA_002317115.1 Candidatus Scybalocola fimicaballi | reverse complement strand
ATGGAAGGAACAATATCACAAGCCTACACATTTGAGTATAAAATTCAGACAGAGGAGGAAGAGAGTGAGATTTTGGCATCGGCAATCATCGAAATGCGACAGAAATTTCAAAGTTTGTCGAGAGAAATCATCGTACCCTACCCTATTTCTTTTGAACTTGAGAATGTCACAGTCACTGTTCCGCAACGAGGTGATAAGAAAAAACTACTCGATTTATCCATCAAAAACGTCAAGCAATATCGATTTGATCGAGTAAAGCAGACAGAAAAATTCAATCCTGAGCAGAGAGCAATGAAACTTTTGACTGAGCTTCAGAAGACACTTGGATTAAAAGAGGTGCCACATCAGATTGAATGTTTCGACAACTCCAACATTTCAGGTACAGATGCAGTGGCTGGATGTGTGGTTTACAAAGATGCAAAACCATCAAAGAAGGACTATCGAACATACAATATCAAAACTGTGGAAGGGCCAGACGACTACGGATCAATGCAAGAAGTGGTACGTCGACGCTACAGTAGATTGGTGAACGAAGGAGAGAAACTACCGAATCTAATCATCGTCGACGGTGGTGTCGGACAGATGGAATGTGTTAGAGAGGTGGTTGAAGATGAGTTAAAACTATACATACCCATCGCAGGTTTGGCAAAAGACGACAAACACCAGACCAAAGAATTGTTATTTGGTTTTCCGCCACTCCACGTAGAGATACAACCAAACCACTCCTTATTTAGATTTCTGGCAAGTATTCAAGATGAAGTACATAGATTCGCCATCAGTTTTCATCGTAACAAACGAAGTAAAACTCAGATTCATTCTGCACTTGATGATATCACAGGAGTCGGAGAAAAGACAAAAGAAACACTCATAAAAACATTCAAAAGCGTCAAACGAATCAAAGAGCAGACGGAAGACCAACTCGCTGAAGCAGTCGGCAAAGCAAAAGCAAAAATTATTTACGACGCTTTGCATCAAGATCAATCATATTCATCGGATAAATAAAAAGTGCCAGTCAATATATTGACTGGCACTTTTTATTTATGTTTCACGTGGAACATTACCCGAATTTTAAAGTTACTGAAAACACGCTGGATACACTGTTTCACGTGGAACATAAAAAAAGAGACTCAATTTTGATTGAGTCTCGTTTATAGTTACTGGTTGGATTTACTCTTTTGAAATCTTCTCCATTTTATAAACCTTATCTGAAGGTCTTACTTTTTCTGGAACCTTAATAGTAAATTTTGTTCCACGTGGAACAAAATCAACTTCTTTATCATCCACGATAAGTTTATCTGCTATTATTTCAATAACTCCAGTAGTAGGACCAATAATCAAAAGTTTATCACCCTTATTGATTCCAGCATTGGTCTCTTGTAAGAATTCAGCAACACCAATATTAGAATAATAACGGATAGTCTTAGCAACATAGACTTTTCTTTCTGTGGCTTCCGATCCGTAAACACTACTCCACTCTCCTAATCTCTGACCTAAATAGTATCCATTCCAGAATCCACGATTGAAAACTGTCTTCAACTCTTCGTCCCAAACTGCGATCTTATCTTCTGAATATGATCCGTCAATAATAGAATTCAAAGCATCATTGTAACATGAAACTACAGTCTTAACATATTCTGCACTTCTTGCACGTCCCTCAATTTTGAAAACTCTAACTCCAGAATCAACCAACTTGTTCAAGAAATGAATAGTTTTTAAATCCTTCGGTGACATCAAATACTTATCATCAACCTTGATTTCAATATCACGCTCATCATCAAACAAACGGTAGGAATGACGGCAAACCTGGAAACATGCTCCTCGATTGGCTGAACTATTCAACTCATGCAGACTCATGTAGCACTTTCCTGAAATTGCCATACACAACGCTCCGTGACAGAACATCTCAATTTTCAACTGTTGTCCTTTTGGTCCACATACGTTCTGATCAATAATCTGCTTGTGAATGGCTGCTACTTGATCCATATTCAACTCACGTGCCAATACAACGACGTCGGCAAATTGAGCATAGAACTTCAAAGCCTCAATATTCGAGATATTCAACTGTGTGGACAAGTGAACCTCTACACCGATTGATACAGCATAAAGAATAACTGACATGTCCGACGCAATGATAGCTGAAACTCCACTTTCTTTTGCAGCGTCAACATAAGTACGCATATCAGCAAGGTCGGTGTCGTACATCACAGTATTGAGAGTAAGATAACTCTTCAATCCATTCTCCGTACAGATGCTTGCTATATTTTTAAGATCATCGACTGTGAAATTATTGGCTGAGTGTGATCGCATGTTCAACTTTCCAATACCAAAGTAAACGGAATTGGCACCCGCCTGAATGGCTGCAGCTAAGCTTTCGTAGCTTCCTACTGGAGCCATAATTTCAAAATCTGTTCTTTTCAAATCCATAATGCTTTAATTAACTTTGCACAAAGTTATAACTAAAAGCACAACTGATGAAAATAGGCAATATAGAATTTTCTGAATACCCTCTCTTCCTTGCACCTATGGAAGACGTTACTGATATTTCATTCAGAAAAATGTGTAAAAAATTCGGTGCCGATCTTGTCTACACTGAGTTTGTTTCAGCCGACGCTCTAATCAGAAATATTCAGAGAACAGAGGATAAGATGACTATCGATGATAGCGAACGTCCTACTGTGATCCAACTATACGGTAAAGATACTGACACAATCGTCGAAGCCGCTAAAATTGCTGAAGCCGCTAAACCAGATATTATAGATATCAACTTTGGTTGCCCTGTAAAAAAGATCGCTGGTAAAGGTGGTGGTGCAGGTCTGCTTCGTGATATTCCAAAATTACTTGAGATTACTCGTGAGGTTGTGAAGGCTGTCAAACTTCC
>DCIP01000139.1:516-1501 GCA_002317115.1 Candidatus Scybalocola fimicaballi | reverse complement strand
ATTATCGGTAATGGCGACGTCACTACTCCAGAAAGAGCAAAGGAATGTTTCGATAAATACGGAGTTGATGCTGTGATGATCGGTAGAGCTACATTCGGTAGACCTTGGATTTTCAAAGAATGTAAAGATTATATTCAGGGTAAGGAGGCAGAGAAACTTGACACTCAAGAATGCCTTAACATCTTGAAGCAAATGATCGATGAAAACATAGAAATGTTCGACGGTGATGAAAGAAGAGGTATAACTCACACACGTCGACACCTTGCTTCATCTCCACTTTTCAAAGGCATTGATAATTTCCGAAAAACAAGAATTGAGATGCTGAGAACTGAAGTAAGAAAAGATCTATTCGAATTGATCGATTCAACTTTACCGATGATTGAGGAAGCAAGAAATCAAGAATGATAAAAATGAAGTGAGGCGTTACAATGTAACGCCTCTTCTTATTTTAATGTGCATCAAGCCAATTTGTCGCAACTGACATTTCAACCTTGAGCGGTACTCGCATCTGGAATGCATTTTCCATCTCTTTCTTAACTATCTCACGCATTATCTCTTCTTCAGATTTAACTACGTTGAAGTTCAATTCGTCGTGTACCTGAATAATCATTCTCGACTGTAATCCCCTACTCTCTATCTCACGTTGAATATTGATCATTGCAATCTTGATGATATCTGCAGCTGTTCCTTGAATTGGAGCATTAATCGCATTTCGCTCTGCATTCTGACGTAGTGATCCATTTCGTGAATTGATGTCCTGGATAAAACGTCGTCTTCCAAACAATGTCTCAACATATTCATGTTCGTGAGCAAAAGCCTTAATCTTCTCAAGATAGTCGTAAACTTTCGGAAATGCCTGAAAATAACTGTCGATCATCTCCTTGGCCTCAGTTTTCGACATCTCTAATCGGTCGGCCAAACCGTATGCTGAAATTCCGTAAAGAATACCGAAGTTGGCAGTCTTGGCTTTACTTCGCATCTCCTT
>DCIP01000139.1:0-314 GCA_002317115.1 Candidatus Scybalocola fimicaballi | reverse complement strand
CCTAAACTATCTCGCACTGGAATATTCTGAAGATTAGGATTACTTGAACTCAATCGTCCTGTTGCTGTAACTGTCTGATTAAATGAAGTGTGGATCTTGCCAGTACGTGGATTGACAATCTCAGGAAGAGCATCAATATATGTACTCAACAATTTCTTAACACCACGATAATCAAGAATCTTCTCAATAATCGGATGCTTACTCTTCAACGATATCAACACATCTTCACTTGTTGACATCTGTCCACCTTTGGTTTTCTTCACTTTATCAACAAGATTCAACTCATTGTAGATAACGTCGCCAACCTGTTTAGG
>DCIP01000193.1:3829-22469 GCA_002317115.1 Candidatus Scybalocola fimicaballi | reverse complement strand
AGAAAGCAAAAAATCAAAAAGAGGATAACGACAAATTGTTTGTTGATCTTACAGTTGAGTTGTTGGCAGAAGCAATGAAAGTGGACCGTTCGAAGATGGTATGCGAGCTCGACGTTATCAAGGCATTTATCTTAAAATATGACAAAAAGAATTTTCAAGAACGAGTTGACAAAGTAAAGCAATACCTAAGCTACGAATATATGGATTATAACGTAGAAGAGGTGTGCAGAAAAATCAACAAGCAATTTCGTCAAGAATATAGAAAACGCGAGGATATTTTAAGGGTATTGATTGATCTAGTCTATGCAGATGAGACTTGTACTAATGCTGAACTTAATTTTCTGCGTAAAGTTGCAGAAAGGCTTAAAGTATCCAAAACTTCCTTTGATTACATGAGAATGAAGTATGAAAACAGGAAGAATAAGGATAAAAAAGAGAAATCAAATAAAAAGGATAAACGACAAAACAGAAACTCTCAAAACTATAATTCGCAGAGCAATTCACAAAATAGCCAAAGCAATAATCAATCTAAATATTCAAGTGAACTGGAGAAAGCGTATGCCGCTCTTGGAATCGACAGAGATGCCACAGACAAAGAGATCAAAGCAAGCTGGCGAAATCTTATGCGTGTCAACCATCCTGATTTGATGGAGAGCAAGGGTCCCGACGCAGTACGCAAAGCCAATGAGAAATGTCAGGAGATCAACAAAGCCTTTGAAGTTGTGAAGGCAAGCAGAGGAATGAAATAAATGCGATAAGATTCAAAATACTCCACTCTACTTTTGAGATTCAAGTTTTTTCTTAATCTCCTCTGCCACATATTTGGACGCCTTGGCAGACCAATGAGTATCGTTGCTCTTGTAAATGTCCTTTTCCCTATTCTTCAAATGTTCAGAAAGAATTAGTCGAGTATTTAAGAACATAGGTGAATCATAGACTTTCTCGAAATACGAAAGCTGTGATACAGCATTCCTTTTACTATTATTCACTGTAAACTCATTGTATAAATGAAATTTATCAGAAGCGACAACGAATAGGAATCGTATATCCCTTTTTGAAGCTAAAGAAAGAATAGAATCCATCTTTTGCTGACATACGGGAGCTTTCGTCGGAGACATTTTTCTCAGATCAAACTTATAGTAAACAAGTTCATTCTCATGTCCTTTACATGTAAAGAAAGAATCATTCAGTCCGACTCTCTTAACCGGATTTTCTATATTGAGTTTTTTTCTTATATACTCCTGAGTATTCGCCAAAACCTTCTTTGCTTCACCCAGACAGGAAGGATTATTGTTTGAATCTGCGACGCTACCATTATTCATCTCAGGCTGTTCACTGTCATTCTTGGGCTCCAACCTTCTAACAGCATTCTCACCAACTCCATCAGACGACACCACTATATCATAAAGTCTGTGGGAGAGACTACGTTCAACGCTCTCTATTATAATTATTTCCGGAAGTTTTACAGTAGTGTCTTTTAGGATGTCGACAGCCCATTGGAAACGTTCTATAGAGACATCCTTCCCTACGAAATTGAAAATTGTATAGCCAGGATACAAATCCTGCAGAAATGCCTGGTATCCCTCGTCTCCCATCTGAGAAAAAGAGTCTCCAACCGTAAGAATCGAAGAATCAGCGTCGACCTCATCAAGACTTTGAATATTTTTTATTTTTGATGTATCAGTAGCGGCAAATGAGCGAAGAGACCTATTATAATCTTCATCGAAATAGACATATCCGAATCGACCAAGGTCTCCTTGACCATCTTTAGGGAACGTTACTGTGCAATATATTGTAAAAATCGCTATGCCCAATATTGGAAGGCAGAACAAACAGAAGTTTTTAAGGAATTTATCCATGGCATTTAGAACTGGAAATAAATGAAAGTGACGTTTTGGCCAGAGAACAATACAATACAAGCGACAATGAAATAATACATTGCGAAATGGACATATTTATTCTTTATCCAGCTAAATTCAAAACTGTGGGCTCTGGTTCTGTTTATCCATTCAACGATCAGACAAAGAAAGATTGCAATTATGACAGGAGTCTTGTATGTCATAGAAAACCACGTATTTTCCCACGACGCGACATTCAAAACCTTAGCAAGAATATCATAAGCCGCAGTAATGTTGTCCGCGCGGAAAATAATCCATCCAATGATCACAAGCACAAATGTCAGAAGCATACTGAAGAATTCTTTAGCCGACGGGCATTTCTTGTCTTTAGCCACAACATCAGTATTACGCTTGTTGAGATTCAGCATAATCAACGGAAGGAACAAACAGGCGTGATAAGCGCCCCACGCAACATACGTCCAGTTGGCTCCGTGCCAAAGTCCACTCAACAGAAATATGACAAATACGTTTCTTGCCACAAGAATCTTACTGCATCTGCTTCCGCCAAGCGGGATATAAACATAGTCCACAAACCACTTGTTCAATGAGATATGCCACCTTTTCCAGAACTCCGCAATATCACGGCTAAAATATGGCATTCTGAAATTGTCCCTAAGCGAGATACCAAACAGTTTGGCCGTACCGATAGCTATATCCGAATATCCAGAAAAATCTCCGTAAATCTGAAAAGCGAAAAAGAGACCGGCAAGAGCCAGAGTACTTCCGTTGTGAGCCTCGTAATTGTTGAACACCTTATCCACGAATTCAGCACAGTTGTCTGCTATGACAATCTTCTTGAACAACCCCCAAAGGATGAGACGCATTCCGTCGACAGCCTTATCATATTCGAATATTCGGGCTTTAGCAAACTGAGGCAGGAGATTCGTAGCCCTTTCTATGGGGCCCGCCACAAGTTGAGGGAAAAAACTAATGAATGCGAAAAAAGATATGATGTCACGTGTCGCCGCCAATTTTCCCTTATAGACGTCAATAGAATAACTCAAAGCTTGAAAAGTGTAGAAAGAAATACCGACAGGGAGAATCAATTTGAGAGACGTCGCATGAACAGAGATTCCCAGATAAGACATAAAGCTAACGAAGCTGTCGGCGAAAAAATTATAATACTTGAATATTCCAAGTATCAGCAGATTTATAACCACATTGGAAACACAAACAGCTTTCGCTTTGCTGACATTTCCTTTTTCGACATCACTGCCAATCACAATACCAGTCACAAAGCTGCAGAGTGTCGTGAAAGCGATAAGCAAAAGGAATTTGCAGTCCCACATTCCGTAAAAGAAATATGACACGACGACAACAAACAGATTCTGCCATCTAAGACTCTTGAACACATACCAATAAAGCAAGAACACTACCGGCAAGAATATCAAATATTCTAATGAGTTAAAAATCATAAATTATTATTTCTTTCTATTAATCCTTGCAAAATTAATCAAATTAATGTTAATATGGTACAAAAACGGCAAAAGACGTGGGGCTTCCTCGTCTCAACAAATATAAATCCCGACTGCTATCGGATTGATACGCAGCCGGGATTATTGTATTAATCTTTACGAATATTATCTCTGTGACACGCACGGCCGTGCGTCTCTACATGCGCTGATTAATGCTCCAACCAGTTTTTGATCATTTGCTTTCCGTCTGGAGTAAGCACTGATTCTGGATGGAACTGGATGCCTCTGATATCAAAGGTCTTGTGACGCAATGCCATTACCTGTCCTTCGCCAGATACTGCTGTGATCTCCAAATCAGCTGGGAATCCTTTCGCGTCGACTACCCATGAGTGATATCTTCCGACGGGGATTCTCTTCTCCAATCCTGCAAACACATAGTCGTCAACTGTGATGTCGATGTCTGTCTGCACTCCGTGGAATACGTCGGATAGGTTTGTCAATGTTCCTCCAAAACTCTCTCCGATTGCCTGGTGGCCAAGGCAAACTCCTAAGATTGGTTTCTTGCCTTTATACTCGGCAATCACGTTCATAAGCAAGCCGGCTTCTGTTGGGATACCAGGGCCTGGGCTCAATATGATTTTGTCAAACTGCTGTAGATCTGGCAATTTGAACTGGTCGTTTCTATACACAGTAACGTCTGCACCTAGTGCTTTGACCAAGTGAGAGAGGTTGTATGTGAATGAATCGTAGTTATCTATAATTACTATTTTCATATAATATAATTTTGATTTCGCTCGCCCTTACGGGCTCGCGTGGTGTTTGGGACAAGGGCGTTCCGTCCTTTGAAATCCTCAAAACCTTGATGCCTTTTCTCTAAGCTCTAAGCTTTAAGCTCTAAGCTATTAAAGTGTCTCAGCGATTGTGATGGCACGACGCAATGCACCCAACTTATTGTTTACCTCCTGCAACTCGTACTCCTCGTTACTCTTGGCAACAATACCACCACCTGCCTGGAACCATAGCTCACCTCCACGGCTTACGAATGTACGGATTGTGATTGCCTGGTTCAACGACTTGTTCAAACCGATGAATCCAATACAGCCTCCGTATGCTCCACGGTTGTGTGGCTCGTACTCTGAGATCAACTGCATGGCTCTTACCTTTGGTGCACCAGAAAGTGTACCTGCTGGGAATGTGTCGATGAATGCCTTGATTGGATCTGCTCCCTTATCAAGTGTACCACGCACACGGCTCACCAAGTGGATAACGTGACTGTAGTACTGCATCTCCTTGTATTTCTCTACGTAGACGTCGTGACAGTTGCGCGACAAGTCGTTGCGGGCAAGGTCGACAAGCATCACGTGCTCTGCGTTCTCCTTTGGATCATCGTGAAGATACTGAGCATTCTTGGCATCCTGAGCGGCGTCGCCAGTACGCTTTGTTGTTCCTGCGATTGGATCAATGTAAGCCTGATCACCGTCGATACGGCAGTGAGTCTCAGGGCTTGAACCGAAGATTCTGAATCCACCAAAATCGAAATAGAATAGGTATGGCGACGGGTTGATGCTTCTCAACGCACGATACAACTTGAAGTCGTCTCCTTCGTATTTCTGGATGAAACGTCTTGACAACACAATCTGGAATACATCACCACGCAAACAGTGTGCGATTCCCTTGCGGATGTTTGCCTTGTGCTCCTCGTCTGTCAACGGACTTGTAGTCTCGCCGATAGCGTGGAAATCGAAATTGTTGATCTTTCCACCACGGATTGCTGTGCGGACTCTCTCAATTCTGCTCTGCTCGCCATCCTGAAGCATCTCGACAATCATCAACTCATTATTGAAATCATTGAAGACGATGATATAGCGATACAAGATGTAAAGCATGTCAGGAGCGTCAGCCGACTGGTTGACCTCATCCTTCACGTTGATATCCTCGAAATAGCGGACAGCGTTGAATGAAGTGTAACCGTAAAGTCCACAATAGTTGGAATACTCACCGTCGCAAGAGATCTCCTTCAAGAAATCATTGATAGCGTGATCCGAACGATAAGATTTGTCGACGGTATGCTCGCGTCGGCTTCCATCAGGAAACTTCATCAAACATTTTCCATGGCTGATCGAAACGCTTGCGATTGGCTCCAAACCGATAAATGAGCGGTTGTTCTCGCCACCATGATAGTCAGAGCTCTCCATCAATGCACTCTGCGAATAAAGGTCGCGGACACGAAGATATGTCTCGACGGGAGTGTGCATATCTCCCAACAGTGTCACGACATTTGTCTTAAACTTAAACATAGCCTCAACCTTTAATTTTCTTGATTAGTGAGCTGACAGCGTCCTCAATTGTAGGATTAGCGTCAAGCTCCTTGATAAACTGGCTACCAACGATAGCTCCACGTGAATTATCAGCTGCAGCGCGGAAAGTCTCCTGGTTTGAAACTCCGAATCCAACCAATGTAGGATTCTTCAAATTCATAGCCTTGATACGCTTGAAATAATCCTGCTTGCTCTGTGCGAAACTGCTCTGAGCACCTGTTGTGCCGGCAGACGAAACCATATAAACGAAACCTGTACTTGCCTCGTCGATTTGACGGATTCTCTCATCGCTTGTCTCAGGAGTGATCAAGTGGATGAAGTCAAGACCATACTTCTCAACGATTGGACGATACTCAGCATTGTACTCGTCGACTGGAAGGTCTGGAAGGATAATTCCGTCGATACCAATCTCTACAGCCTTCTTACATAGATTCTCGAAACCGTACTGCAAAGCACAGTTGATATAACCCATGAAAATCAATGGAATATCTGTCACCTTACGGATATCCTTAATCTGCTCAAAAAGAAGTTTCTGAGAGATACCGTTCTTCAAAGCGATAGAGTTACTACGCTGAATCACAGGACCGTCAGCCAACGGATCTGAGAATGGGATACCGATCTCAATCATGTCCACACCAGCATCAGACAAAGCCTTGATGATGCGTGGAGCCGAGTCTACTGTAGGATAACCTGATGAGAAGTAGACTGAAAATATATCTTTTTCCTTTTCTTGGAAAAGGCGTGAAATTCTTGTCATTGTAATTATTTGTTAAGGTGTTTCAAATAAGTTTGCATATCCTTGTCACCACGTCCAGAGACAGTCAAGACAACGACGTCGTCCTTCTTGAACTTATCTTTCAATCTTGGAAGAAGAGCAAGAGCGTGAGCACTCTCAAGAGCAGGGATGATACCCTCAAGTTTAGTCAGCTCGAAAGCAGCGTCAAGAGCCTCCTGGTCTGTGATAGGAAGCACGTTGCTTCTTCCATCCTTGAACATCTGGCAATGCAATGGTCCGACGCCAGGATAATCAAGTCCGGCAGAGATTGAATATGGCTCAATGATCTGACCATCCTCAGTCTGCATAACATACATCTTCGAACCGTGAAGGATTCCGACAGTACCGATATTTAGCGACGCTGCAGTCTCGCCAGTCTCGACGCCAAGACCACCAGCCTCAGCAAGAACGATCTTAACTCTCTCGTCGCTCTTATAATGATAGATAGTACCAGCAGCGTTTGATCCACCACCGATGCAAGCCATCAAGTAGTCAGGATAGTCTCTACCCTCTTTCTCTTTGATCTGCCATTTGATCTCCTCACTGATGACACTCTGCATTCTTGCCACCATCTCAGGATATGGGTGAGGACCCATTGTACTACCGATGATATAGAAAGTGTCGTGTGGATTAGTACACCAGTCGCGGATAGCCTCGTTGCAGGCATCCTTCAATGTCTTATTACCACTCTGTACAGGAACAACTGTTGCTCCCAACATCTTCATTCTCTCCACGTTTGGTTTCTGACGCTCAACATCAGTTGCACCCATGTAGACAACGCAAGGAAGATTCATAAGAGCACAAGCAGTGGCAGTAGCCACACCATGCTGGCCAGCGCCAGTCTCGCAGATGATACGAGTCTTACCCATCTTCTTAGCAAGAAGAATCTGACCAAGTGAGTTGTTGATCTTGTGAGCACCAGTGTGGTTAAGATCCTCACGCTTTAGATAGACCTTGCAACCATACTTCTCGCTCAAACGGCTTGCATAGTAAAGTGGAGATGGACGGCCAACGTAATCCTTAAGAAGAGCGTGAAACTCCTCCTTGAAATCCTTGCTGTTCATAATCTCCTCATACTGAGCCTGAAGATCGTAAACCACCTTATGAAGAATCTCTGGAATGTAGCTTCCACCGAATTCTCCGTAGTAACCCTCTTTGCTTACTTCGTAATTATTCATATATGTAAATCTTTTTATTTTTTCTAAATGAAAAAAGGCCGTCTCACCAGAAGTGAAACAGCCTTATGCTATATTTCAGTTACCTTAATACATAAACGCAAAAACATCATCAGATTCGCGCCTTGATGAATCCGACAATGAACCGTAAATTGATTATTTACGTAAGCTTTTTGAGTAGGCGACTGCTTCACTTCTATTTATCTCTGAAGAAAGCCACCATCGCCAATATCTATGTATTCTTTGGTAATCCATAAATGTCAATGGTTTTATTGACTGCAAAATTAGATAACATTGATAATAAATCAAAATATTTGGCAATTATTTTAGCATTAGATCATTATAATCTTTTTTAAAATGACAAAGACGAGTGCAATAAAAAGAATAGCAAAATCAAATCCGACATTGGTTGGCTTAAGATACATATCGCGGTATGATTTTTTTGCTATATTTGCGACGTCGATTCAAAAAAATACGACAAGCGATCTTTAATAGGTTTCCAATCTGAGATTCTATTACAGGAATGTCTCTACAAAAGTGATGAACCAGATCCCCCTTCAGGGGGCTAGGGGGCTTGACCGATGCCGATGGAAACATCGCCCAGCACATCGAATACATTCCTTACGGAGAAGTGTTTGTGGAGGAGCGTAATTCCCAATTCTCAACTAATTTCTTGTTCAATGCCAAAGAACTTGACAACGAAACAGGTTTGTACTACTATGGAGCCAGATACTTGGATCCTACGGGAGCAATGTGGTTGAGTGTGGATCCGATGTGGGAGAAGTATGCTGGAATGTCTCCATATAATTATTGTATGGGAAATCCGGTGAAGTTGGTTGATCCGGATGGAAGGGAGAATACGATTTATTTGGTAAATCTTCAAGAAGAGGATAAAATAGGAATACAGCGTTATATAGATAAGGTAAATGATAAATTTTTTAAATTAGGTCTAAATACTAGGATGACACTTGCTCCTGATGGACAAAATTTTGATCCTGGTCGAATGGATGATACGGATTCATATGTTGTTCTAGGGGCTGCTGATAAGGTTAGATCCTTTATATCTAAACGATGTTCAAAGGAATTCTTTAACTCTCAATATGGAGATTGGCATGGAGGATCTGATAATCCGGAAAGATCCACTGCTATATATCCACGTTTGATAGATCCTATTAAACGAAAATTTGAATTTGTTCCTAAAACGGATGTGATAGCTTTAGATGTAAACGCTATAATTAATGAATGTGGTTCATATAATACAGATCCTGTTGGATTTGCAACGTATTTGACTATTCATGGAGCTGGTCATAATGCATCAATAAGACATCAAACTCCAGATGCTAATGGTCCATCAGAAATAAGTATGCTTAATGGAATGATAATGTATGGCGGACCATGGGTTCAAACTCAGATTCAGACTGGTCATTTGAAGTCAGTAGATAATCTGAGTGATTGGATATATTATGATCCAATATATGGGCAAATTTGGGATAACTCAAAATACATAGAAATCATGAAATCTCATTTTGGAACAAAACCTGCAAAAGCAAATTATTAATATGAACAAGTTATATTGTATATTGATTTTTATATTGACATTTTTGTCATGTACAACAAATGATTTCTCTTATTCATCAAAGTCTTTGTCTGTATGTATGGACAGTACCTTTTATTTAGATTCATGTAATGATGGACATCATGTGATAAAATATAAATTGCCGTCAAAATACATAAAATATAAGGATTTCCTTACATGTCAAGAGGCATATATAAAGAAAAATGGAAATATATATGGCGATACCGACCTTAGGTTTGCTACGGCTGCTTATGTTGCTGATTCCCAAAAATTAAATTTTTTCTCATTTGAATCTTGGCCTTTTGAAAAATTGCCAGATTTGGATTTTTTTGAACATAATTTTGTAAACGCTTTTCCTTGTTATGAATATTATTATGATATAAAGAGGGAAAAATTGTCTAATGGTGATGAAAAGAAAGTTTTTGTTTGTATATTCCCAAACAGATTGTGGCGACAGGATAAAAAACTATGTATCGAGACGTTAATCCATTGCACTATTGCAACAACCGATCATTGGCAATACAGTTTTTTGATAAAAAATCAAGATTTTCCAGAACAATTTGATTTTAATGAGAAAATGGAAATATTGAATTCAATAGTTGTTGAATGATAAAGATTGATACTGAACTATAGTTTAAGTGTTGGTGAAAAATGAAGATGATTTGAAAAAGATAATTATCTTTGCAAACACCCAAAGCGATCTTTAAGTTTCTGAATAATACAGAAGTTGGAATCAGGAAACGAGGATTGCAAAGGGCGGAACGCCCTTGCCCCCACATTCCTCCGCGAGTGCGTAAGCACGAGCGGTATCATCATCTCATCTTCTTCTACCACCATGATCATCTTGGCTCAACATCTTACATCACCGATGCCGATGGAAATATCGCCCAGCACACAAATAATTAATAGACAAATGAAAAGAAGCAAGATTATACACAATAAGAAATATTACATTTTTTTTGTATTCATTTATATATTTGGATTATTAAATGGTCAAACATACAAGAGTAAGAATTCTGAAATTTTTCTTTCACTCGACTGGAGATCAGGATTTTTTCACTTGTATTGTAATAGTGTATATCCAATGTCTTGGAGTGGAATATATTCTCAAAAACAAGATACATTCTTTTGTGTACCTTATATTTCAAATATAGATACATCTTGCATTAAGTATGATTGTTTAAAGAATGATTCCATTTGTCAATTCGTATTTGTAGAGAAAGAAGATATGCTAATGGACATAACTAGAAGATATTCTGATTTTTTTGATGCTGAATGGTTCGATTCATTATATATTACAAATGAATATTACGATAAAAAACGTTATAACCCAGACGGAATATATGAAACTAAGTGATTATCAAGAAAAAAAATAATAATATGGAAAGATTCGAAGAATTGAGTTTCTAAACACAAATAGGTGCGAAACCGAGGATTAGAGACTATAGGAAAAATTCTGTAAGGAAGATATTTCAAGTTTGGGGAATTCTATTGTTTTGAGGATGTCAAAGTGAGCATCGTTTGTGACGATATGTCTCATTGTTTATATGGAGTTCTCATGTGTTCTTTGCCCCAATCCTCAATAGTGGCTTCATCTATAGATCCATTTTCCCATAATGTATCTATTGCTTTTTGTGCCTTGTCTGCAAAAAACTTTGCAATCAAATTCTTGAATTCATCTAGATCCGATTGCGAGTTGATACAATTAACTGCATCCCACAATTCTAATTTAGCCAATTCTGAATATGACATAATCTAAATCTTTAGTTTTTCAAAAATAAGAGTGTCTAAAACTGACAAATCCCTTTCAAATGCAAATTTATTTGTTTTTTATAAACTCACAAATACACAATGCTTTTTTCAACGTATTATCTTATTGTGCCACTAATAAATCAAACATAGGTCCTTAACAATCCTCATTTGGAACAACTGCACGTATTAAGATGTTACATTTATCAAAAACGAACGAGCCATCATTTCTCTACTTTCTCCAACCATTCAAATATAGTTTTGTAGGCTTCGTCTCTCACGTTTTTCTTGGAAAGGATCAGGTCGTGCATTCCATCCTTGATTATGACAGGTGTGACATTCTTGCCTATCTTTTTACCGTATTTTTGGATCTCTTTCGTATCAAGCACGACGTCGGCATACATAAACTCTTCTCTCCAATCGTCTTCTTCCTTGACAGACTTGTCACTGCTCATAAGCAATATCGGGCATTTAATATCAGTATGTCGACGAGCTTTTATCTGACCACGGTTGATCGCATGCACCCAGCCAGCACGTTTGGTATGCTCGTATGGTTTCTTCCACTCTCCATTGTAATCCCACTCACCACGGAAATTCTTCATCAGACATTGTGCATATCCACAGGGAACATTATTCGAGCCCTGCACTTTCAATCTCTTTGCAAAAATTCCTACGAAACTGACACATGGCATAAGGACATTCTCCATCATCGGACCAAAATTCCAGTCGAAGAAAGGACTGTTGAGAATCAAGCCATCAATATTCGGAGTGTTCTTCTTCTGCCCAACATATAGAGTTGAGCTCAGACCACCTGTAGAGTGGCCCATAAGGTAAACCTTCTCATTGCCTTCCTGACGAGCTATAGAGACGGCAGCATCGATATCAGGGAAATATTCACTCATCTTTTTGCAGAAGAAATGCTCCTGATTTGGAAGCAGGGAACGACCGTATTTGCGCAGGTCAACAGCATAGAAATTATAGCCGTGAGCGTTGGCACTATCGCCAAGAGCTTTCTGGAAAAAATAATCGTTGTAGCCATGCACATAGACAATCGCCTTTTTCACATTAGGCATAGTCGGCTTTTTGATGACGGTGCAGACCACTTTACCATCATAATCATCCGGTTGCTCGATAGTGCGGCTTAAATAACCGTCACCCAATATATCTTCCACATACTGAGCGTTCGCATTAATTGAAAAGAAAGCTGACATAACAAGAACCAGCTTGACAATATTCGAAATATGTAAATTCATCTTTGAATTGTGTAATATTTATATGCAAAGATAACATAAAAAAGTTTGAGAATCCTTCAAAACATGAGGAACAGAAGCAAAGAATATTCAAAAAAAACACACATTAATTTTTTTTGTATCAAAAGAGCATTACATTTGCAATAATTGATTAGTCTAAATACATCAAAACATATATTACCATGAAACACAAGCACTTTATTGGCGAACTACTCTTAGCAAGTAGTGTTTTGTTTTCTTTTTCATCATGTTTGGACGAAAACGACGACGAATTTAAAAAGCAAGAAGAAGAGAGAAAACAACAAGAAGCGTTTTGGTCAACCATTAACAAAATCACAGTTTCTGGACAAGTAGACGGCCACACGTATGTCGACCTCGGATTACCAAGCGGAATAAAATGGGCGACTTGCAACGTCGGGGCGACTACTGAATTTGAATTTGGAGACTATTTTTCTTGGGGAGAGACATCTTCAAAAGAAAAGTACGACATCACTACCTACAAATGGGTGGACGAAGACGAACACAAATCCCACACATTTACTAAGTATAACAGCGATGAGGGTTACGGCATAGTTGACAACAAGACAACATTAGATCCAGAAGACGACGCTGCGACCGCAAACTGGAGTGAAAAATGGAGGACTCCAACTGCAGAAGAAATGGAAGAGTTGTTAAGAAACTGCGAATGGAATGTGGCAACCACATTTGGTGGTACAGAGGTAGCCGGATTAGTGTGTGTCAGCAAAATCAACAACAATGTCATCTTTTTTCCAGCTGGCGGAGAACGCCCAGACTTTGGACAATCATTTCCAGGCGGGCATTATTGGACATCAACTCTTGGCGACAACTTTAATTCCCCAAGGAATTCTAAATATTGGTGTTTTGGAGTCAACCATTTTGATATAACAGAATTTGATCGTTGCATAGGGAAAAATGTTCGTGCGGTTACGAAATAAAAACTAATTCATTCTGATATATAAAGCAGTGGCTGGACACAGTCACTGCTTTATTGTCTTAAGATACTAAAAAAAGTTGTCTGAGACTTATGCTTTCTGTTTTTCTCCTTTATAAGAATAATAGAAAGCAATAATGATTAAAACGATTCCTGCCGTGAACTGAAATATATCCTGTATCATAATATCCTCTTTTTAGTTTAACTTTCGATTGCAAAAGTACAGTAGCGACGGTAGGTAAGGAATCGCAAGAGATAGCCATTTTCCTAACCAATGTATGTGACATGGAGGTGATTCCGATGATTAAAACAAAAAAGCCGTTTTGAAGCATTCACTCCAAAACGGCTTTTCTACTAATATATCAAAACTATTTACTTCTTCACAACCTTGAAAGCTTCTCCATTCATCTTCAAGAAGTATACTCCTGAAGGAAGGTTGGCAGCGAATGTTTCTCCAACCTCAGCCACACCAGACGCGATTGCCTGACCAAGTGCTGACACCAACTCATACTCTCCAGCCACAGCGAATGTGAAATCTGAGCTTGATGGGTTTGGATAAACCACCATTGAGTTTGCAGCATCAACGTCGTCAACACCAGATGCGTCGCATCCCTCACTTACTAATGTAGAGCACTCCCAAGTATGAGGAACAGCTGTAGCTGACTCTTCACCATAGATGATACCAAGTCCGATTGAACTCATGTAGAAGCGGCCGAATACATTCTGGTCACCCTCAAGGAACTGACCGTTACCTGGGCCGCCAAACTGATGCTTAGAGTCGCTTAGCAACTGCCATGTCTTACCTTCATCAAGAGAGCGGTAGAATCCATTACCGTAGCCGGCTGAGCCATAGATATATAGAGCATACTCGCCATCTTTCTTACCCTTACCACATCCGACAGCCTCACAGCTTTCGATTCCAGACAATTTCTTGAATGTTGCGCCGTGATCAGTAGAAACCTGAACACCATTGTCTGCACATGGAGCGTAGATCAATCCTTCGTGACCAGGAACGACGCAAAGACGAGTGTAAGCACTCTGCCATCCGAATGTGTTCTGAAGAGCGACGTCGCTATATGTCTTACCGTAATCCTTACTTACCATTAGCACACCCATTCCCGACGCATATAGATACTTGTCGTTCATAGGATCAGTAACGATACGAATTGCCTTCTTTGTACCTGCGATTGCAGTCCAAGTAGCACCCTCGTCGTCGGAATAGAAGATACCGCTACCATTTCCCTCTCCGTTTGAATCAGGAATTGGAATTACGAAGAAACGATACTTTCCGTCGACCTTAGTGATAGCACACTTACCCTCGTTTGAGGCCATTGGAGCGCACTCACTGCAATATGGGTTGTTGTATGACGCAGATGTCTTTGACACCTTCTTCCAACCAGTCTCGCCACTTGTTGTGATGAAGAATCCCTCGTTAGCGACACGCATCATCACATCTGGATTCTGAGGATAGTAGCAGATACCACCTGTAGTACCAGGAGCAGGATCGTGAATAGCAGGGAACTCATGGATATCATTGTGCATAAATCCAGTGTAGTCTCCGATTACAGAAAGAGTGTTTCTGCCTGGGATTGAAGTGATGTCAAGAGGCACAGTCTCCTCCACTCCATTCACGTCGAAATAGAATTTTGGATCAGGACACCAGATCTGGTCACAAGTGAAGATACCGTTACCAGAAGTGAATGAAGCCTTATTCTCGTCAGTTGGATCAATACATACAGATCCACACCAGTGAAGAGCATAGCCCTTAACCCAAGTCACTCCATTATTGTAAAGAGTCATCTTGTTCTGTAGAGAATTCCAAGTCTTACCACCGTCGATAGTAGTCCAGATGATATCACCATTAGCACTTTGTCCGCCATCCCACTTCTGAGGAATCCAAGTATTGTTAGTAGAAACCACCATCTTGTTTGGATCAGACGGTGCGATATCAAATCCACCAAGTGCAGGAGCATTAGATGGAGTGATGTCAGTCATCTTATCTCCAGCGATATCGTACTTATACATCTTACCCTTAGCGCCACCTACGCACTTGTCGGCACAAGCAATGATAAGTTCACCCTTGCTGTTCATCTTCATGCGACATGGGATAAAGCCATTGTCAGTACCCTGGACAGCCGACCAAGTAGCACCCGCGTCTTCACTGACATAAAGATTATCAGCACCTGTACGAGAAATACCGACGAAGATACGCTGCGACTTACCGTTCTTAACCGAACTCTTGTCGATTACAACAGATGTCGTACCATTCTCATCAGGAGTTGTGTTTACCGATGTACTTTCCCAAGCAGGCCACTTAGTTGACTTGCTATAAGCAGTAGCAGGGAAAGAAGAAACAGATTTCCAAGTCTTACCTCCATCAGTAGAGACAATCAAAGGAACACCGGCACGACCTCCAGCGTAAACGATATCGCTATTGTTTGGATCGACGGCGATACGCTCACCGCAGTTACGTCCCTGACCATTGCCATGGACACGGACAAGATCAGTCACAGGCACGATGCTGAAATTCTTACCACCGTCTTTACTGATCATCATGGCAGTCTTAGTGCCAGAGAAATACTGGCAACCACCAAGAAGATAGATATTCTTAGTATTTGAAGGGTCGATAGCCGCAGCCTCAATTGAATAAAGACCCTTGTCGTCCTCTGAAATGAAATCTGTGATTGGATCCCATGAACAATTAGCGTGATTACGGATGTAAGCACCACCCACGTCGGTACGGGCAATCATAGTAGAACCCTCAGCGATGATTCCAGAAACGAATCCACCACCACCGATCTTCACACGACCGAAAGTATAAGCGACGTCAGGATCAGGAGAGAACGACTCCGTGTCGTAGTCTGCGACATTCTCGCTTAGTTTTACAAACTGAATATTGTCAACATACCAATCCTGAGAGACCTGTCCGAAATAAACCATAGCCTGGGCACTTGAACCTAGCGCACTAAAGTCAAACACGACACGATTCCACTTGCCTCCCTTCAAAGAAGCCTTCTTGTTCGCGTCGACACCGGCATGATAACAGTTGATATCACAATCCTTCTTAACGAAGAAATCAGCGACAATCTTATATTCTCCAGTGTTCTCTTCCATCCACTCACCAGCGACACCCCACGCTTCAGTAGGATGCACCATTGTACACTTAGAAGATGTATTACCTGATTTATATGGGTTGTCTACGATTTCTGATTCCGCATCCCAACCACTTCCTGCTGGTTTTGCATCAGCTCCTTCATAATCAAACCCAGCTGCATTTGCTGTCATGGCAAACGCAAGCAATCCGATCACCGGAAATAAATGATTTAATTTCATAGCGTAAGATATTAATAACCCTTTTGTCTACTAATGTAATTGACGCAAAGATAACCGATAACGAGATTTCCAACATGAAATTTCATCCCATATATATGGATTATCGTTTCAAACGAATCCTCGTCTGTCTGCCACATCAATAAATACAAATATAATATAAAATCTTCATCACACAATAAAAAAATCGACGATCAACATTTTGACCGTCGACTTTTTTATTTAACAAACGTGTTGTTCAGATCTTATTTTGATTCTTCACCATTCACAGATTCAGTCTCTTTTACTTCATTCATATTAGGAGATTCCGAAGATTCTGAATGAACAGTTGTATAGGGATGATCATCCATTTCTGGCTTAATACCAGTATAAGTGCTATCTTCCTCCGTTTTCTCTGCCTCTTCAGAGTTAGTCCTAACTGGCAACACGTAACCCAACTTAATACCCAACGACACAAGACGGACCTTGTCAATCTCCGTTGTGTTAAGCGGAGAATTGTAGATTCCAAACTGAGTCAAGAACTCATTACTTGTCTCCACATTAAGCGGTGTGACACCCAACTGACCATAGATGCCGTAGTAGAAATGTTGGCTGCCAATCTTCTGCATCACACCCAAATCCAAGAATGCGGCAATGACAAGATCCTTAGTATCCAAATCTCCGTCAAGAGCGTGGTCCAAAGTGTAGAATCCCTGATGAGGAATTTTTGAAAGCACCACATTAGCATCCTGGAAATAGCCAGTGGATGTACGTTTGCTACCGTCAGCCACCTTGTAAGTAGCCTTGATAGGGAACTGGAATTTGACACCCATGTTAGCCATCGCTGTAATCTTATCTGAGAAAGAGTATCTTCCAGCGACACTTACAGGGACATCAATGGTATAAACCGTCTGCTTCTCACCCCAATTTTCAAAATTGGCATTGTAGACAAAACTCTTGGTCGATCTGTCATCATAAGAGTAGTATGACATTTCTTTGCTCATAACGTCATTCAACTCATACTTACTCCGCGACATCGTCACACCAACTCCAGCAGACGCTCCGATATACTTATTGAAGAACAAGAAGTATTCTGCAGTCAAGCCTCCACCAAGGCTCGACGAAGAGAACAAATCAGTCGAAATCTCATCAGAGGAGTATTGAAGGGTGGAAATTCCACCATTCAAACTCGCTCTAAGATATTGTTCAGTCTGCGAAAAACCATTCATTGATCCGGCTGCACATAGGCAAGCCATCATCATTTTGAAATTTATCTTCATTTTAATAACCTCCCTAACTTTACTTTACCAACAGATGCTTGCTTACAGTCTGTCCACTGGCGATTCTCACAACCACGATGTACTCACCGATATTACCGATTGACATTGTGTTCATCTTCTCCACTCCGAACTTATTGCTAACAACGATTCCATTAATGTCGTAAACAACAAGTGAAGAAGCAGCCAAGATATTCGAATCGGCAATTCCCTCAATAGTAACTGTGAACGACTCTCCTGTATTAACAGGATTCTTACTCAAAGTCACATTGAATGGAGGAATGATAGCCTCAAACTCACGTTCTGCGATGAACAATGTGTCGCCAGCCTTATTTACAACCTGAACCTTGTAAACACCCTTAACACCATCAAGGTCACAGTAGAACTGATCTGTAGCGCCGTCGATCTTCTTGCCATTCTTGTACCACTGGTAAGATGTAAACTCATTACCTGTGTTATTGACAGAAAGAACATCATTCAACAATCTTATGATCAAATCACTTGGATATGCGACAGAGAAGCTGATTGTTGTATCGATCACGTCACCATCGATATCTGTGATTGACACAGTGACATCATAGTTGCCTGGCTTAACATCATCAGGAATGATCAAATTGATTCCATCCTCACCAAGTTCTCCCTTCACATCCTCGAAGCCCTGCTCGTGAGCCAAGCTGTCGAATGTCATATCGTAGATATAGTCACCCGGTTTGTCGTACAAAGATACTGTATCACCAGACTCAATCTCCTCATTTGGAAGCTTAATATCTGAAGGATTTATTGTATCCTTGACAATTGGATGGATAATTGCGAATCTATAAGTCAAATCATCAGTAGTACCATCGATCCACTCATAGTTTCTAATATCAACAAGTGAAACGAAGATATCGTATCTTCCGACGTTAGTCTGGACATTACCCTCGATTGTGTATAGAGAATCCTCAGG
>DCIP01000193.1:0-3741 GCA_002317115.1 Candidatus Scybalocola fimicaballi | reverse complement strand
GCGATTGTGAATGGAATAATGATATCGTCAGTAGTACCGTCTTCCCAAACCATTGTCATTCTGTCGGCAAGAGAGACAGTTGCAAGATATTTACCAGCGCTCATTCTTACGTTGCCGTCGACGACACTGTTAGAATCTATTGCGATATTGAATGTCTGCATCTGTCCATTGTAAACCAACATTGTAGTATCAGCAACCGGACGAGCCACTGTTGTCATCACAACCTCACGCTCATTAATCACGAATGGATAAACCAAGTCGATAGTTGAACCGTCGCTCCAACAGTAGTTTTCAATATCGTTAAGCGATACCACAACTGAATATCTACCTACATTCGACTGAACATTACCCTTAACAGAGTAGTACTCATTCTCAGCAACTGTATACATCAATGTGTCACCAGAGTAGATGAACATTGTAGTGTCAACAGCAGGAATCACAACCTGAGACTTAGCGATTGTGAATGGGATCACAACATCATCTGTTGTACCGTCATTCCATATTGTATTAGTCTTGTCGACCAACGCAATATTTGCAGCATACTTACCAGCCTTAACTCCACTGTTGTTTGTGATATTGTACCACTCATTGACAGGAAGATCAACAATCATTGTGTCTCCGTTGTAGACAAATGCAGTAGAATCAGATACTGGTTTATCCAAGACAATCTTTGAAATTGTGTAAGGAATCAAAAGATCATCAGAAGAACCGTCCTCCCAAATTGTATTTGCCTTATCAATCAAAGTGACCTTAGCCTGGTAGTTACCAGACATCACATTCTTGTCGCCAGACACTACATAATTTGTATTTGCCACAACCGGACAAACCAAAGTATCGCCGCTATAAACAAATCTTGAAGAATCTGTAGACGGAAGTGAAACCAAAGCCTTGGCAATTGTAAATGGAATCTCAATGTCAGCAGTTGTTCCATCCATCCATGAAGTATGCTCCTTATCAATCAAAGATACAGTCGCTCTATAATAGCCTGCCACCATCTGTGAATTGCCAGAGACTGTGTAGTATGGGCTCTGCTTAACATCAAGAATCTGGACCTGACCATTGTAGATGAAATTAGACTTATTTACAAATGGAATATCAACAGGTGTAATCTTAACCTCCTTCAACTTGATGATAAACTCATACTGCAAATCCTTGCTTGTTCCGTCAGCCCACATATAGTTAGAATAATCCACAAGTGAAACTGTAACATAATGTCTACCGACAAGAGACTGAACATTACCACTGATTCTGTAGTAATTGCTTGCTGGAATCTTGTAAGTATGGGCATCACCATTGTACTCAAATACAGTAGTATCAGCATTTGGAATCTTCACTGTAGCCTTAGAGATAGTGAATGGAATCTTCAAATCATCTGTGCTACCATCCTCCCAAACCATAGTCGACTTATCCTTCAACGAAACTGTTGCAACATACTTACCTGCACTTGTCTTAGTATTTCCGACAACAGTGTAGTTATCGTTAGCAGGGACATCAAGAGTATGAGCCAACGCATTGTAAGTGAAATTAGTAATCTCAACTACAGGAATATCAACAGTAGTGATATCAATCTCCTTCTTGACAATCAAGAAATTGTAAACGATATCGCTTACAGTACCGTCGTTCCACTCATAATTCTTAGTGTCATTCAATGAAATCACGACATCGTGGTTGCCAACATTAATCTGACGATTACCAGCCACTGAGTAAAGATCACTTGCCTCAACATTGTATGTCTGGTATCCAGAAGTGTAGACAAACTTAGTTGTATCCATTGCAGGAATCTTAACCTGTGCCTTGGCAATCTGGAATGTCATAATGATATCATCTGTTGAACCGTCGCTCCATACAGACTTCTCGGAATCAGTCAAAGACAATCTTACTGAGTAGCGACCTACCTCAACACCACGGTTGCCTGTGACATTGTAGTCGCTGCTGCTTGCGATTGCAAGACTCTTAACAGAACCATCATAGATGAAGCTCTTAGTCAAAACAGATGGAATCTCAACCGACTTCTTATTGATCTCCTCAGCACGGATAGTGAAGTTGTAGATCAAATTATCGATTGTACCATTGTCCCACTCTGTATTCTTAACATCATTCAAAGATACAAGTACCTCATACTTGCCAGGCATTGTATGGACATCTCCATCAATTGAATAGCAAGTGTCAGCCTTCAAATTATAAGTCAGAGGTTTGCCTGTGTAGACGAACTTGTTTGTGTCGGCGGCAGGAATCTCAACCTGAGCCTTGTTGATCACAAAGTTCATTGAGATCTCATCAGAGCTACCGTCAGTCCACTCGTAATTTCTCTCATCATTCAAAGCTACCCTAACCTCATAACGTCCAGCGTTCTTCTTCACATTTCCGCGAACAGAATATAGTGAATCATAAGCCACCTCATAAGTCTGATTCATTCCATTGTAAACGAATGTCGAGTCATTGTTGCTTGGAATTGCAACCTTAGCCTTAACAATCTGGAATGACATCATGATATCCTCAGTAGAGCCGTCGCTCCAAACTGTTTGGTCTGGATCATTTAACGACAATCTTACTGTGTATCTGCCAGCATTTACTGCCTCGTTTCCAGTAACTGTGAAATATGCAGTCTTAGCAATGTCAAGCGACTTAGTTGTACCGTCGTAAACGAATACTCTATCCAATACATTAGGAATTTCGATAGACTTCTTAATGATCTCTTTGTATCTGATTACGAAATTATAAGTCAACTCGGATGTAGTACCGTCATTCCACTCATAATTGATCATATCAGCAAGAACGACGTGAACTTCGTACTTGCCAGGCATTGTCTGCTTGTTGCCAGTGATCTTATAAAGTGTATTCTCAGCGATCTTATATGTCTTCTGCATTCCGTCGAACACATAAACTGTATTATCTGCAGAAGGGATAACAACCTGAGCCTTCTTGATAACAAAGTTGTAATACTGAATATCAACAGTACCGTCAGTCCACATATAATTCTTAGTATCATTCAACTGAACGTTGACAATATAGCTTCCTGCATTTGTGCGTGCATTTCCAGATATAGTGTAAAGAGTATCCTCTTTCACCTTGTAGATCTGCATTCTACGATTGTAGACGTAGCTTCTTGAGTCAGCGGCAGGAATCTCTACCTGAGCCTTGTTGATTACAAAGTTGTAGTTCAAGTCGTCAACTGAACCATCCTCCCACTCGTAGTTCTTGGCGTCATTCAAAGCTACAGTCACATCATAACGTCCAGCTTCCTTCTGGATATTGTTGCTGATTGTATAGATCGACGAATCTCTTAGAGAATAAGTCTGATACTCTGTATTGTATGTAAACTTAGTAGCATCAGCACTTGGTTTCTTAACCTGTGCCTTTGCGATTGTCATCACGACCTTGACATCGTCTGTTGAGCCATCGCTCCAAACTGTCTTGATTGGATCTGTCAACGCAAGTGTCACTGTGTAACGTCCGGCATTTACTCCGTAGTTGCCAGTCACTGTGTAGTTCTTGCTGCTTGCAATCTTCAACGACTTGGCTGTTCCGTCGTAGATGAAGTCCTTAGTTGCCACGCTTGGTATTGCCACCGGTGTCAACTCTGTCTCCTGAGCACGGATCACGAAATTGTAAGACAAAGCCTCTGTTGTTCCGTTTGTCCACTCATAGTTCTTAGCATCCTTCAATGAGACAAGAACCTCATACTTGCCTGGCATTGTCTGCTTGTTGCCCTCGATTGTGTATAGAGTGCTTGTCGCAAGC
>DCIP01000206.1:1405-11998 GCA_002317115.1 Candidatus Scybalocola fimicaballi | reverse complement strand
ATTGTCTCTGATGTTGGGCGAACGATTAGCTCCTCCTCAAGTTTTGCCTCTGGATCGACAACAACGCCGTCGCCAGTCTCGTTTGTCTTCAAACGGTAGTGTGTTACAACTGCACACTCCTTAGCAAATCCCTCTACGTGCTCTGCCTCTCTTGAAAGGAAAGATTTTGGGATTAGAAGTGGAAAATATGCGTTGACGTGACCTGTCTCCTTGAAACGAGTGTCAAGCTCGTGCTGCATCTTCTCCCAGATGGCGTAACCATAAGGTTTGATCACCATACATCCTCTTACAGGCGACTGCTCTGCTAGGTCTGCCTTTACTACCAAATCATTGTACCACTGTGAGTAATTCTCAGCGCGTGGAGTCAATTCTTTTGCCATATATGTTTTTATCTATTTTTCTTAGTTTAACACTGCCTTGAAACGCTTGATGAACTCGTCTGCGTCTGCCTTAGTCAAGCACAAAGGTGGAAGTAGACGCAATACATTTGTGCCGCTGCATCCTGTGAAGACGTGCTGCTCGAACACAAGTTTTGTACGGATCTCTTTGTATGGCTCGCTCAACTCGATTCCGATCATCAAACCTTCTCCACGAACCTCTACGATCTTTGACGACTTGATTGCCTTCAACTGATCCATCAAGTACTTGCCGACCTCTGCTGCGTTGGCTACCAAGTTCTCCTTCTCCATGATGTTTAGCACGCTGATAGCAGCCGCACATCCAAGGTGGTTGCCACCGAATGTTGTACCAAGCTGTCCGTAGACTGGCTTGAACTTAGGTGAGATCAACACTCCAGCCATTGGGAATCCGTTAGCGATACCCTTAGCCACTGTGATCATATCTGGCTTAACACCAAGGTGCTGGTGAGCGAAGAACTTACCGCTACGTCCGTATCCACACTGGATCTCGTCGCAGATTAGCACTGTCTCATATTTGTCGCAAAGCTCACGTAGACCGCTCAAGAACTCTTTAGTGACCATACGGATACCACCGACTCCCTGAATGCACTCAAGAAGCACTGCACACACGTCGCCCTTAGAGATCTCCTTCTCCCAAGCCTCAAGATCGTTGATTGGAAGGTAAGTGACGTGGTTGTTAGCGTTGATAGGCGCGATGATCTTTGGATTGTTTGTTGCCTCAACAGCAAGTGATGTACGGCCGTGGAAAGCCTTCTCCAAAGTCAAGACGCGTTTTCTGCCGTTAGTGAACGACGCAAGCTTCAATGCGTTCTCGTTAGCCTCAGCTCCTGAATTGATTAGGAATAGAGAGTAATCCTCGTAGCCGCAAGCCTTACCAAGCTTTGCCGCCAACTCCTGCTGAAGCTTATTGATTACTGAGTTGGAATAGAAACCAAGTGTCGCTACCTGGTCGCTGATTGCTTTTACATAATCAGGATGCGCGTGACCAACAGAGATTACTGCGTGACCACCATATAGGTCAAGGTATTCCTGACCTTTCTCATCCCAAACCTTGCATCCTTTTCCTTTTACGATGTTGACATCTAAAAGAGGATATACGTCGAATAGATTCATTTTATAATGTATGAATTATTGTTCTTTAATTAGTAATGCCGACGCGACAGTGCCCCGTCGAATTTAACATCTGAGGTAAGATCAATTAGAATGCGACTGACTTCAAGTTCAATCCCATCTTCTCGTCAAGACCGAACATCAAGTTGAAGTTCTGGACTGCCTGACCTGACGCTCCCTTCAATAGGTTGTCGATCATAGAGATGATAAGTAGCTTGTTGCCGTGCTTCTCAATGTGTACAATTCCCTTGTTTGTGTTGACCACCTGCTTCAAGTCTGGATTGGCATCCATCACGAATGTAAATGCTGAGTCCTTGTAGAAATCCTTGTAAAGCTTGATTGCAGCCTCTTCGTCAAGGTCACACTCTGTGTACTGGCTTACGTAGATTCCACGTGCGAAGTCGCCACGTACTGGAAGGAAGTTGATATCCTTATCGAATGATGGCTGAAGATTTCTCATTGTCATACCGATCTCGATAAGGTGCTGGTGCTTGAATGCCTTGTAGATAGAGATGTTGTTGTTTCTCCAGCTGAAGTGTGATGTTGCGCCTGGCTTAACACCTGCACCTGTTGAACCTGTGATTCCGTTAGTGTGAACCTCGCTTTTCAACAATCCTGCTGCTGCAAGTGGAAGAAGTCCGATCTGGATGGCTGTAGCGAAACAACCAGGGTTGGCAAGTTTAGTGGCTTTCTTGATTCTCTCACGGTTAACCTCTGGCAAACCGTATACGAAACCGTTGCTCTCGTCTCTGTAGTCCTGTGAAAGGTCGATGATCTTTACGCTTGCTGGTACGTCGTGGCTCTCCAAGAATTTCTTGCTGTCGCCGTGACCTGAGCAGATGAACATTGCGTCGATAGAATCAAACGGCAATTCGTCTGTGAACTTCATCTCTGTCTCACCGAACAAACCTTCGTGAACCTCATATAAATAGTTGCCAGCATTACTTGTGCTGTTTACAAACTTGATCTCTACTTGTGGGTGGTTGACTAGGATTCTTAGCAACTCACCTGCGGTGTAACCTGCACCACCTATGATTCCAACTCTTACCATCTGAAATAATTTTTTGCAAAGTTACCAAAACTAATTTATAAATCATAATGCAACGGGATTAATTAAATCCAACCACTTCGTGGCATTTTGGTTTCGAACACGGATTTCTTTGATTGAACGGATAAGATTCTTTGAATCTTGAATTCATAATCTAATTCAGATGATATTTGAATTATCTGACTTTTCTTTCCCATTCTAATCTTTCGTAATTGCCGAAATTGTATAGTAATCCTAGTTTGTAGCCCGTTGATTTTAGATAATTGTATACTTGACTTCTATGAGCATCATCCAATTTTGATACAGCCTTTAATTCTACGATTATATTTTCGTAACAAACGAAGTCTGCTCTATAAGTCTGCTTTAATTCTTGCCCATCATAAAAGATCTTTAATTCTTTTTCTCTCTCATAAGGAATCCCTCGTTTCCTAAATTCAATTTCAAGAGCTTCTTGGTATACTGCTTCTAAAAATCCGTGACCTAACGCATTATAAACATGCATTGCTGCACCATTAATGATGTAGCTTTGTTTTTCGTTATATAGCATATTCTATATTTTTTGTCTGTATTATCCTTTATTATAATCGTCAAAATTTCGCGAAGCGAATCATCTGTATTATCTGTTTTGTCGGAATTTATCGATAGTCGAAAATCCGTGATATTCGTGTGATCCGTGTTCGTTCCAATTTAATTACTGTACTTCCTCTTTCTCACAAACAAATATACTCCGGCGAAGATTCCAAGCAATAGCACTGGAAGTAGGACGTTGAGTAGCTGCCAGAACTGACGGGCTCCGATTGCCGACGCTTTGTTAAGCAGACGTAGCTTCACCTCTCTGTTTCGTAGCTGCATCCATCCATCGTCATCGGTTAGGTAGTTGACGCAGTTGAGTAGGAAATCGCTGTTGCCAAACTGTTGGTTCATATACTGGTCGTAGCCGAGCGGCAAAACCTGTGCGTTGGCTCCGAATCCCTGCACATCGTTGCGGATGACGTCGGCGTCGGCCACTACGATCATCTTAGTAGGCTGGCTCTCTGTCTTTATTGGCGACGTCGCCTTGATTCCCTCCGGTGCCATACGGTTTTTGTAGATCGAAGTGAACTGGCCTTCAAGTAGGGCAGCGGTCATCATATTGCGGATGTTGAAGTAGTAGCCTGTCTTCTCTACGTTGATGATATCCATGCTCACGATCGACGGGATTGTCTGAACATGTGTGCTCGACGATGTTAGCAGCAACGGTGTCTTCATGATCTTTGTTGTGTCGCCGACAAAATCCAATGAGCTTACGAATTCTGTCTTGACTGGTGTCACATTCTTTGTGATAGTGTGGAATGGATAGGTGATCAACAATGGTGAATAATACCATGGTGCTGGTTTGAAATCAGGTTGGTCGCCCTCTCTTGCCATATTCACAGGTATCATCGAGCACTGCACATCCTGAAGCAACACTGGGTTGACACGCACTCCGTAGCGGAACAACTGGTCGTCGAGATTAAGCTGGTTCACAACTCCGATTGTCTGCGACTCTTTGCTGAGGCTGTCCAATGAGATCTTCACCGCGTCGACAAGCCATAGCACTTTACCTCCGTTCATAATATATTGGTCGAGCACATACTTGTCTTTCTCTGGAAGTGCCGACGTCGGACCAGCCACAATCACAGCGGCATAGTTGTTAAGCACGTCATCACGGTTGTCGATGGCTCCGAAATCGATGCTGTAGTATTGGCTCAGTGTCTTTGTGAAATCATAGACGAACTGCTCTGGCCACTCTCCATGTCCTTCAAGGAAGGCGACGCGAGTGTCACGCTTGTCGGTAAGCAGACGAAGGACGTTAGTCAACTCATATTCTAGACTCTGCTCTGATAGATTAAGATTCTCCTCTCCGCTCTTGCCCTGCACATTCTTAAGCAGACATACAGGTCGAGTGGATTTCTTTCCACTCTTCTCCTTATATGAGATCTCTGCCCACGGAAAAACGACTTTCATTGTTGGATTTCCCTCGGCATCCTTATCGTAGACGGGGATACGTCGCAAACCACGTTTCTCAAGCTCATCGTATTTCTTGTCGCGGGCCTTAGCGTTGTCGGCCTCAGAAGGATTGACAAACTTATATGAGAATCCTCCACCTGCGTATACATTAAACTCGTCCAGCATCTCCTTTGTCGCCTTGCGCAGACGCAAGAATCCGGCATTCAAGTCGCCATCAAGATAGACAGTGACGGAGATATCGCCGTCGGCATTCTTCAACATGTTCTTAGTGTTGTCGGATATACTGTAACGTTTCTCCTGAGTCAAATCCAATCTGAAGAATAGTTTGTCCGAGAAAACGCAGAAGGCGACTGCGGCAACTGCCACAATCGCAATAATGTATTTATGTATGTTTTTGATGCTCATATTGACATTTTGTTTCCCTTAAATGGGATTTTTTTTATCATTACTTATTTTGACTTGCAATTTTGATTAAATCATTGACCGCGTTCAATAAAGAATCTAAGTCATTTTTTATAATGTCATCAATATATTCCACGTCAAGTTCAAAATAACCATGAGATATACGATCTCTCATACCCATCACCAATTTCCACGGAATCTCCGGCCTCATTGGGAGAAGTTGTCCTTCAGTTCTTTTATCTATTTGTTTGAAACCTTCTCCTATAGCTTGAATTAGCATACAATTCCCCGCAAGTTTTTGCATGCCTCCTGATGAATGTTGAAGATCATCTTGATTTTCAACATCTCTATTCCATTCTTGTAGATCAAGAATAGCTTGCTTTATTTGTTGTAAAGTGTGCAGTGTGATTTCACGCTGCTGGGAAGATTTGAATTCCATCGGACATTACTTGTTTGCGGAAGAAATCACTAATGTTTTTGCTGTCTCTTACAAGATCAACTTTGCATCCTAGTATTTCTTCCAAATAGTCTGCGGCAGCACACGCTTGAAAAAATTTTGGTGGCATATCTACAAAAACATCGACATCGCTTCCCTCATGGTGCTCGTTTCTAGCCACAGATCCAAATAGAATCAGTGAACGAACTCCGAATTTTTCTGTAAGTTCAGTGATGTGTTCTGACAATATTTTTATGTATTCTTGCCTTGTTTTCATAATCTATACACTTGTTGTTACAAATGTAGTAAAAGGTAGGGTGAAATGATATTCTATGTCAATTAATTTTTCACCCTTAGCCAGTCTATTTCCATCGCAAACTTTCCAGCAATCGGATGATATCTTCTCTGATATACTCTCTCACTGGTGCCACAGAATCCTGGTTAGGTGTGTTGTTGAAATACAACGCTCCACGGAAGAAATGCTTCACACTGTCGGTTGCCACAAACTGTATGGCTGAGGCTGTGTTGCCTTTAAGCTCGTAGAGTAGGGCATAGACTTTCGATGAATCATCCTGGTATGGCTGCTCTGTGATGTCGTCGGCTTTGATCGTATGCTTGTAGACGAAGGAGCGTGTGTCCTCGTTGACCTCACGGAAATTGCCGTCCACCTTCTTGTAGCTGCAATAGATTTTTGCATTCAGACGCGGATAAACGACATCTACCCAGTATGGCTCGTCTTTAGTGCCTCGTCTCTCGATAGTGGCGACGTCGGCATAATCAAACTTATATGGGAATGAGTCGTTGTCGAATTTGGCATACTCCTTGTCTGGCAATGCGATACGGAAATAGCCGCGCGGACGAGGCACGTCGTTCGAGCAGCTTGTGATGACGGTGATGATTGCCGCCATTATTGTAATCACCAGTAGTTTACTTCTTTTCATCTGGCAAACGTAGTTTTATCTTTTTAATTCTTCTTTTATCCACAGATACTATTTTAAATATGTATCCTTCGTGAACTATCTCATCTCCGAGCGACGGGATGTCTCCCTTCAACGACAATATCAGTCCTGCGACAGTATCTGCGTCGACATCCAATGCCTCGAAAACTCCCGCGTCGATCTTGTCGATCTTATAGAAATCGGTTAGCGACATCTTGCCTTCAAGCAGGATATTGTGTTTGTCGAGCTCTGTGTAGAGTTTCTGCTCCACGTCGTGCTCGTCGCTGATGTCTCCGAAGATGACCTCAAGTATATCCTCCATCGTCACGATTCCGGACGTGCCTCCAAACTCATCCACAACGATCGCCATGTGCATACGCTTCACCTGAAACTCACGAAGCAAATCGTCAATCTTCTTCGATTCTGGCACGAAGAATGGTGCTCTGATAAGATGCTGCCAGTTGAAATCGTCTCCACGGTCGAGATAGTTTAGGAAATCCTTAACATATAGAATTCCCTTCACATTATCCACCGAACCGTCGTAGACCGGCATACGGGAATATTCATTGTCACGGATCACTTTAAGCACATCCGTGTATTTGTCGCTATAGTTGACAGCCACCACGTCTACTCTCGGACGGATGATCTCGCTTACGGAGATACTTCCGAAGGTGACGATGCTCTCCAAAATATCTTTCTCTTCCTTGTCTTTGATGGAGTCTGAATTCAATGTCTGAGACAATTCATCCAGTGATATGTTCTTCTGACGCTTCACTCCCAAACGGCATTCAATGAACTTCGAATGTTTGAGCAGGGCCGCAAACGGATATAATATGAATGACGCCAATCTTAATGGTTTCGACGAGTAGTAGAGCCAAGCCACACGGTTCTGCTTGCTGATCTTATGTGGTATCACTTCGGCGCAGAATAGAATGCAGACGAAGGTGAAGATAAGAACCGTTGCTGTCGTAAGGATGGAGTATGCCTCGTCGCTACCGGGATTTATGCAGAAATCTACATATTTAATAAGCACTAAAGCGACGGAAATGATTGCTGCGATAGAAATCCAATAGCCAAGCACCACTGTTGCCAAACCATGTTTCTCGTCGCTAAGCAGACTTTTCAATCCTGAGTAACCGGCAGAGTCATTTTTCGAAATCTTGGTTTTGTCGGAATCAGAGAGCGAAAAAAGGAAGTATTCGCAATAAGAGAATACAAAAATCGCTAATGAAGCAAGCACCCATATTGTGGCTGCTAAACCATACACGCACCATTCCGGCAAGGGGCCAGAATCAGCGGAACTATCAAACAGTACTGAAATGTCCAAATCAATAAAATTAGTTCAACATAAGATATTTGGTACAAAGATACAAAAAAATACGAAAACGATAACGAAAACGAAAACTGTCACGGTGTGTTTCGTATATATTTTATAAATGCCGCTATCTGTTTTTGGATATTTACTAGTTCTTTTATCAGATCATTATACATATCATCGTTGATATAACCTACCTCCTTTGATATTAAAAGTTGAGTTTCAACTTCATAGGCAGAACCAAGTGAAATGTCTAAAAATTTTGCAAAATCAGCATTTGATGGCTTTGCTGAACCTTCCGCGATGTTTGATGATATAGAGACGACTGCTCTTTGAAGTTGGTCACATAGGCCTTTTTTCTCGAACCATGGCATTCCATTTGTTACTTTATAGATTTTTGATGCATAAGAAACGGAATCTTGCCAGACTTGATAATTTCTGAAATTCCTCGCAACATTTGCTGTCATAACATTCTTTTATTTATAACGAAGACGAAAACCAAAACGAAAAGTTTTCGTCTTCGTTTTGGTTTTCGTTTTGGTCTTCGTTTTCGTTTAAAAAGGTGGTGCAGTCGGTGCAGGTGCTCCTTGATCACCTAATGCCTCATCCTCCTTAGGCTTGTTCGCCATCATGCCTTCGATGTTTACGACAACGACCTCTGTGGTGTAGCGAGTCACCCCAGCTGAGTCCACCCAGCTGCGAGTCGACAACTTGCCCTCGATGAACACCTTGTTGCCACACTTGATGTATTGCTCAACGAATTTTGCACTGTGCCCCCACGCTACCACTCTGTGCCACTCTGTCTGTGGCTGCACTACTGTGCCGTCGGGAGCTGTGAATCCTCTCTCTGTTGTTGCTACTGGAAATGTTGCCACAACCTTACTCTGATCCAAATACTTCACTTCTGGATCTCTTCCTACGTTACCTACCAAAAAAACTTTGTTCATGGATTGTTTTTTTTGACTGTTAATTGTTAATAATTACTGTTATTTTTGATTTAACTAAACATTTAATCGACTGCAAAAGTAGAGTTTATTTTTGAATTGATTGCAAAAATTGTGAATTAATTTGAAAATATTTGTGTAATGTGTTGAGTATTAACGAAAACGAAGACGAAAACGAAGACGAAGACGAGGACTACGTCAACCGTCTAAAATTTGCGATTTTATATGAAAATAGTAATTTTGTAAAATAAAATAGCAATAAAGTGGTAAGCAGTTTATCCGACATAGATTCAAAATCAGTTTTGGGAGGCGTGGACAACAATTCCGTCTGCCTTTATCCGATGCTCTTCAAAGCCAACAAGAAGGTTCTTGTGTGGGGCACTGAGGATTGGACTGTCTCTGGTGTGCCTAACTCGGAATCGGAGGTGGTGAATGGGGCATGGTCGCAATATAGTCTTACGGATGTTATCGCTCGCTATCCTGTGGAGATTCTTGGCAAGCAAACGGCAGATCTCTATAATAATCAATTGCCTCTGCTTACTAAAATTATTGAGGCTAACCAGGATCTTAGCATCCAGGTGCATCCTAATGATGAGATGGCACGACGTGAGCATAACAAGTTTGGCAAGTCGGAGATGTGGTATATCCTCGACGCTAAACCTGGGGCTTATCTCTACGCTGGCTTCCGTCAGCAGATCTCTCCTGAGGAGTATAAGGAGCGTGTGGCTAATTGCACAATCACTGATGTGCTTGCCAAACATGAGGTGCATAAGGGCGACGTCTTCTATCTCCCTGCCGGACGTGTGCATGCGATCTGTGGTGGTATCAAATTGGCTGAGGTTCAACAGTCGTCCGACGTCACTTATAGAATCTATGATTATAATCGTCTTGGTTTGGACGGCAAACCTCGTGAACTCCATACTGAATTGGCAGCTAAAGCAATTGATTATCAAGTTTATCCTGAATATAAGACTGCTCATTGCGTCGACACGGAGAAAGCTAATGAACTGCTTAACACTCCTTTCTTCAGTATCAAAGTGGTGGAGACGGCTCGCTCGTTCCATCGCAACATGATCAAATACGATTCGTTTATCATCATCACCAATATCGGTGCTGACTGCAAGATAAAAATGCGTGCGACGGGGGATGAAATCGTCTTGTCTGCTGACTCCAGCTGTCTGATCCCTGCTGCCATTGCCGACTATGACATCATTCCGATGAATGGCAATGCCAAGGTGCTGGAGGCGTTTATCAATAATAAAAAATCAATCGGAAAAATCATTTCCGACTTTTTCCATATATAGTATTATGAATCACGTAGTTATTATGGCGGGTGGTATTGGCTCACGTTTCTGGCCTCTTTCCACTCCTGAGTTTCCAAAACAGTTTATTGATATTCTTGGATGTGGCCGCACGCTTATCCAGCTTACAGTCGACAGATTTAAGGGTGTGTGCGACGATACTAATTTCTGGGTAGTCACTAACGAGAAATATGTGGATATTATCAAGGATCAGATTCCTTCTATCCCGTCGAACCATATTCTTGCTGAGCCTGCCGCTCGCAACACTGCTCCTTGTGTGGCTTGGGCTAGCTGGTGTATCCGTCAGGAGGATCCTGAGGCTAACGTTGTGGTTACTCCTTCCGACGCTGTTGTGATGAATCCGATGGAGTTTCAGCGCGTCGTCAAGAATGCTCTTGCTTTCACGTCGAACAAGAATGCTATCGTGACTATCGGTATCAAACCTAATCGTCCGGAGGTGGGCTATGGCTATGTTCAGGCTGCTGATGCTGTCGACGGGGAGATTCATAAGGTTGCGGCATTCAAGGAGAAACCTAATCTTGAGACTGCCAAGCAGTATCTTGCTGCCGGCAACTATCTTTGGAATGCAGGTATCTTCGTATTTAATGTGAAGACGATGGTGGATGCCATCACTAAGTATAAAGCTAATATCGCGTCGGACATGGATAAGATTATCGCTTCTGGCGACGTG
>DCIP01000206.1:0-1209 GCA_002317115.1 Candidatus Scybalocola fimicaballi | reverse complement strand
AATTCTTTGAGTCGAAGAACAACGTCGTCCACATGGAGAATGCCAAACGTGTTGTCCTTCAAGGTCTTGACGGCTATATCGTGTCGGAGAAAAACGGTCAGTTCTTGGTTTGCAAGAGAAGCGAGGAGCAGAGAATTAAGGAGTTCTCTAATTAATTCATAATTCGTAATGCATAATTCATAATGGTCGGGGAGACTAGACCATTGCTATTTTAAAGTGAAAACGAAGACGGGGGAGACCTCGTCTTTTTTTGATTGATGGGGTAGGCTGAAAGCCTAATAGCTCAAAGCCCAGGGTAGAGCGAAGCGGCACCCTGGGGCGATTGAATCACACCCCCAATTACGCCCTGAAGGGGCAAAAACCAAAATATGAACACGAATAATCACAAATTATCCACGAATTAGATCATAAATAAAATAGCGCGAACCGTTCCAATTCATGAAATAATTCGTGGTTAATTCATGGACATTCGTGTTTGATAACAAAAAACGCGTAGCGTTCAAATTTTACGATCCATTCCCGGAAATTTTACGTTCAAAATATTTTTTATATTTTTGTCATGAAAATTTATGACAAAAGGTAAAGATATGGAACAGGATAGTAATATGATTATCTATACTACCGATGATGGAAAGGTAAATCTTGATGTTCAGATTGATAATGATTCTGTTTGGTTGACACAACAGCAGATTGCACTTCTTTACGGAAAAGCCAAATCTACAATTAGTGAGCATTTGACTCATATTTTTGATGAAGGTGAACTTGACCCATTAGTGGTTGTTCGGGAAAACCGAACAACCAATCAACATGGTGCAGTTGCCGGTAAAACTCAGGATAATATCACACGATTTTATAATCTCGACGCGATTATTGCCGTCGGATTTAGAGTCAGATCAAAACAGGGCACACTTTTCCGCCAGTGGGCGATAGAACGACTTAATAATTATATAGTCAAAGGTTTTGATATTGATTCAGAGCGACTTAAAGGAAATGGCGGAGGCCAGTATTGGTATGAGCTTCTCAATACAATCAAGGATATTCGTTCTTCAGAGAAAGTTCTTTATCGTCAAGTGTTAGACCTTTATGCAACATCGATAGATTATAATGCGTCGGATAAGGAGACTCTGCTATTTTTCAAAATGGTTCAAAATAAACTTCATTTTGCCGTTCACGGACAAACTGCCGCAGAGGTTATTTTCAACAGAGCAG
>DCIP01000234.1 GCA_002317115.1 Candidatus Scybalocola fimicaballi | reverse complement strand
TCACGGATAGAGTAATAGATATCACATCCGCCCATACCAGTCTGGCGGTCACAAGCGATAAAGAAAAGGTAGCGTCCATCCAAAGAAAAACACTGAGCACCCTCATTACCGATTGAGTTAAGCGACTGTCCCGCATTCTCAATCTTGCCCCAAGCACCATTCTGCTTCTTTGAAATGAAAATATCCTCGTGGACTCCCTTTCCAACCGTCGACTGCCCCTCAAGTTTTCCTATATTCACGGTAGTAGAGAAAAGGCTCTCGTCGGCAGTGATAGACGGCCAATAATCATCATACTGAGTATTGATATTAGGACCCATATTTTTAGCCTGGAATGGAATTGGAGACGCTGCAAGTTCGATTCCGTCCTTACACTGAGCGATAGCTTTCTGAGCCATCTTATAGTAAGTCATCTCCTTTTGAGGAATCAGTTCATACGTAGCGATTGCCTTTTCATAATTACAAGTGTTATGGTAAGCCTTGGCAAGACGCATCACAGAATTGTAGTAGCGAGGCAATTTTGGTTTTGCCACACCCTCAAGAGTCTGGATCATCTTAGTCTCATTATTCATGTAGCCATAAAGTTCAGAAAGAGTCCAAGCCGCATCTACAAACTCCTTGTTTCCCCTCACCAAAGCCTGAAGTTTTGGCAATGCCTCAGTATACTTACCGTCGCCCATCAAAAGGACAGCTGTCTCATACTCCTTAATCTCCTTTTTAGAAGCATAAGTAGTCTGGGCCGACGCGAAAGACGCCGACATCAACAATACACATATAAAAAATAATACCTTTCTCATAATCATAATAATTAACGAAGACGAAGACGAAAACGAAGACGAAAAATCATTTTTTATCAGGCTCAGTTTTAGCATCAGAAACTGTTTTCTTCTTCAGCAAACCGAGTCTCTTCTTACGTTCCCACTCAGCCTTCTTCTTTTCGTACGCGTCATAACGACTTTCCAAATATCCGTCTGCCATATATAATTCTATTAAGAATCACAAATATACGGAAAAAAGACAAAAATTCATTACCTTTGCAGCCTAAACAATAAAAGAATATGGAGAATACAAGATTAAATAGAATTGAGAGATTGCTACAGAAAGAGTTGGGAGACATGTTCATCCACGTCTCATCTACATTCAAAGGCACAATCCTTTCTGTATCGGAGGTGAGAATCTCACCAGATTTGAGTGTTGCAAAGGCTTACATCAGCGTCTTCCCTCAGAATCAGAGCGAGTATGTTATTGAGACTTTGAAGAACAGCAGCCGAAGCATCCGTTATGAGTTAGGAAAGAGAATCAAGAATCAGGTACGCGTCATTCCAGAGTTGATTTTCAAGCTTGACGAGACACTTGACAAGCTTGAGACTATCGACCGTCTGCTTGCAGTAGACAGAGACGCAGTGAACGCTGCTACTGAAAACGAGTCTGAGTCTAACGAAGATTAAACAAGATGAGCTTCGAACTACGAGTAGCCTTACGCTATCTTTTCTCAAAAAAGAAGCAGAATGCCATCAACATCGTCTCTGGCGTATGCGCCACAGGCATTTGTGTGGCGTCATTGGCACTCGTATGTATCCTTAGCGTCTACAACGGGTTCCAAAGTGTGGTGGGCGACCTCTACTCGTCGTTCGACCCCGATTTGAGAATCCAACCTAAAGAGGGCAAAATCTACCCCGACACACTGCCGCAGATCGCGGAAATCAGAAACATCAAAGGCATCAAGACACAAGCATCCGTTCTTGAAGACGGTGCTGTGCTGATGAACGGAGAGAAGCAGACATCCGTCACTCTGTGTGGAGTGGATGCCAACTACTATAACATAATCAACAAAGAGGTTGTCTACGCCGGAGAGTTCAACGTCGGCAAAGATGATGTGCCATACATGGTGCTTGGCGTGGCGCTTGCAGCCCAGCTTAACGCCAGCATCCACTTTGTCCAGCCCATCACCGTCTACGCCCCCATCCATGATGCCAAACTTAGCATCTCCAATCCGGAAGGAGCGTTCAACCAGATGCAGATATTCGTGAGTGGACTTTACTCCGTCAACCAGCAGGAGACGGATTCCAAGTTTGCTTTCATTCCCATCAACGTGGCAAGAGAAATGTACGGTTACGAAGCCCACGACATCTCACACATCGACATCAAAATTGAAGACGGAGCAAACATAGCATCCATCAAAAAACAGATTGAGAAGACATTGTCCGACGTTGACGGATATACGTTTGAAGTACTCGATAAAGAGACTCTCCACGCCGATTTCTATCGTATGCTGCAGGTGGAGAAATGGGTGACATTCTTGATTTTGTTCTTCGTGCTTATGATTGCTATCGTCAACATAATCGGCTCGTTATCAATGCTTATCATCGAAAAGAAGAACGATATCCAGACTCTCAAGCATCTTGGTGCGACCAACAGCACCATACGCAGAATCTTCCTTCTTGAAGGGTGGCTTGTCACTGCTATCGGATGTCTTGCAGGAGTGATTCTCGGACTACTTTTATGTGGCTTGCAGAGTTGGTTTGGAATCATCCGACTAAGTGAGGGAACAGACTTCGTAATAGAGTATTATCCCGTCGACGTACAATTTTGGGATATCATCATTATCATCATATCAGTCCTTTCCATCGGATTAATCACAGCTTGGTACCCTACCAAATACGCAGAATAAATTCAAATTCGAAATTCTAAATGCAAAATGATGAATTTAATTTAGCATTCAGCATTCAGCATTTTTAATTTAATTTGCTATATTTGCAAAATGGAGATACCTATAATATAAGCAAGTTATGACAAAGAGAATCTCACATATATTGTTTATTTTGAGTGCTTTTATCTGTTCTGTCTGCAATGCGTCAGAGGTCAAAGATGAAAGCATGGTATTTCATGCCACGGTGGAAAACGGAGACACTATCATGGTGGCAGGGCTCCCTACTCTCTACGTCTTTCCTCCACTGAATTTCAAAAATGAGAAGCAGGAGAAATTCTACTGGCGTACAGTGCGCGATGTGAAGAAGACTCTTCCATGGGCAAAACTAATCGGATCAATGCTTCGCGACCTGCACTCTCAGATGGAAGGCATGAACGAGAAGGAGAGGAAAGCCTTCATGAAGCAGAAAGAAGACGAGATATACAAGCAATATGAGCCAATGCTTAAGAAGCTTTCATTGCGTCAAGGCAAAATGCTCATCACACTTGTCGACAGAGAGTGTGACATGACTGGATACGAAATCGTGAAGGAACTCCGTGGAGGTTTCCGTGCCTTCTTCTGGCAAGGTTTCGCAAGAATGCTCGGAGCCGACCTTAAAACAGGTTTCGACGAGACAAACGAAGAACATCAGATTGTGAACCGCATCATCCTTCTTGTGGAGAGCGGTCAGTTATAATGAGAGACGTGAGAAATCACGTCTTTATGACATTACAAAGAATATACAATGGCAGAAGAATTAGATTTTTCAAAACAACCAGTTGCAGACAACGGCGTGATCTATGACGAGAACAACATCCGTCACCTCGAGGATATCGAGCACATCCGTCTTCGATATGGTATGTATATCGGTCGTGCGGGCGACGGTTCGCACTCCGACGATGGTATCTATATCCTTATCAAAGAGGCTATAGACAACTCCATCGATGAATACCGTATGGGTGAGGGTAAGCAGATCGAGGTGACAATGGCAGACGGCAAGGTCCGCATCCGTGATAACGGCCGTGGTATTCCCTTGGGAACAAACAAGGCTGGCGACGACGTGATGATGATGGCCGTGTCGAAGCTTAACTCCGGTGGTAAGTACGATTCCAAAGCCTTCAAGAAATCCGTCGGTCTTAACGGTGTCGGTTTGAAAGCCGTTAACGCCCTTTCCTGGAAATTTGCTGTCGGTGCCTACCGTGACGGCAAATGCCGACGTATGGAATTCAAACAGGGAAAATTGGTTTCCGATTCAGGTGTTGTGGACAACACTGAGAATGAGCCACGCGGCACCTTCGTGGAGTTTGAGCCAGACAACACAATCTTTGAAAACTACTCTTTCCGCAAAGACTTTATTGAGGAGCAGCTTCAGAACTATGCTTATCTGAACACTGGCCTTACTATTGTATACAATGGCAAGAAGGTGTATTCTAAGAATGGTCTTAAAGATCTTCTTAACGACAGAATGACATCCGATGCCCTCTATCCTATCATCCATTTCAAGGATGATGACATCGAGATTGCTATGACTCACGGCAATCAGATCAACGAGGAATACTACTCTTTCGTCAACGGTCAGAACACTTCTCTTGGTGGTCCTCACCAGGCTGCGTTCCGTGAGGCTATAGGAAAGACTATCAAGGATTTCTTCAACAAGAATCTCGACCTTGCCGATGTCCGCAATGGCGTTGTCGGAGCTATCACGATCAACGTCGAGGAACCAATGTTTGAGAGCCAGACTAAGAACAAATTGAGCTCGAAGACAATGACTCCAGGCGACGACGCTATCTCTATCAACAAATTCGTGATAGATTTTGTGGCTGACAAACTTGATAAATTCCTTCACATCAACGCCGACATTGCGGACAAGATGCTTGAGAAGATCAAGGAGTCGGAAAGAGAGCGTAAAGCTTTGGCAGGAGTATCCAAAGCAGCAAAGGAGCGTACTAAGAAGATCAACCTTCACAACAAGAAACTTCGCGACTGCAGTATCCATTTCAACGACAACAAAGCTCCAAAGGGAGATATCGACACTCGTGACATAACAAGCATCTTCATCACCGAGGGAGACTCCGCATCAGGAAGCATCACAAAGATACGTGATGTGAACACTCAGGCTGTATTCAGCCTTAGAGGTAAACCAAAGAATCTCTACGGCAAGTCGAAAAAGATGGTTTACGAGAACGAGGAAATGACGCTTCTTCAAGCCGCGCTCAACATCGAGGATGGTCTTGAAGGTCTACGCTACAATCGCGTCATCATCGCTACCGATGCCGATGTCGACGGAATGCATATCCGTCTGCTTCTATTGACCTTCTTCCTTCAGTTCTTCCCTGATTTGGTGAAGAAAGGCCATGTATATATTCTTCAGACTCCACTTTTCCGTGTGCGCGACAAACAGCGTACATTCTATTGCTACGACGACGTGGAGAGAGAGAACGCAATCAAGACAATCGGCAAGAATGCTGAGATCACACGATTCAAGGGACTTGGAGAGATCTCCCCAGAGGAGTTCCGTGATGTGATCGGCAAAAACATCCGTCTCGACCAGGTACAGTTGAGAAAAGAGGATGCCGTGTCGGAAATTCTAAGTTTCTATATGGGAGTCAACACACTTGAGCGCCAGGAGTTGATTATCGAGAACCTTCAAGTGGAAGAGGATGTCCCAGAAGATTTATAAGAGATGAAAAGAATCGCATTCATAATAAACCCCAAAAGCGGAACAAAGAGCAAAGAGTCGCTTCCTGAGCTTATTGAGAAGATGTTGGACAAAGAGAAATTCGATGCCAAGATCGTCTACACTGAATATGCAGGACACGGCAAAGAGCTTGCCCAGCAGCTTTCTGCGGAGGGATATGATGTAGTGGTGGCATGTGGTGGCGACGGTACTGTGAATGAAATTGCGTCGGCTATCGTCCATACCAACACAGCGTTGGCAATCATTCCACTTGGATCAGGCAACGGTCTTGCCCGCCATCTTGGCTACTCAATGAGCTCATCCAGAGCCCTACAGCAGATCAACGAGTCAGAGGAGGAGCATATAGACTATGCCAAAGCCAACGACAGATGCTTCTTCTGCACATGCGGAACTGGTTTCGACGCTCACGTCAGCCACTCCTTCAGCAACATGAAGACACGTGGTGTGCTGACATACATCAAGGTGATGGTTAGAGAGTTCTGGCACTACAAACCATACAACTACGTTATCAAGACAAACAGTATGGCTGTGCTACAGAAAGCATTCCTAATCACCATCGCAAATGCAGCTCAGTGGGGAAACAATGCTTATATCGCTCCAGACGCAAATATCGCAGATGGAAAACTAAACGTCTGCATCCTTAAGCCATTCACAATGTTCGCCATTCCTTTGGTATTAGCCCAGCTAATGTCAAAGTCGTTCCTTAAATCGAGATATTTCACCTTCGTAGAGGCCACAGACCTCACTCTATGCAGAGAAGAGAGCGGTGAATTCCATATCGACGGCGAGCCAGTGTTGGAAGACAGAGATATCCATATACGCATCATCCACCACGGATTGAAGGTGTTGATGCCAAAGAACGACAGTAAATTTTTCCTTAACAAAGTGATCGACAATCTATGATAAACAAAGTTAAGAAAATAGAATATAGCGAAGTCGAATACAACGAATTGCCAGACAACGTAAAGCAACTAATCGACAAAGCCAAAGAGGCCACAAAAACATCCTACGCACCCTACTCCAAGTTTCATGTAGGAGCAGCATTGGAGACAGATGGCGGACACATCGTCTGCGGGTCAAATCAGGAAAACGTGGCATATCCAAGCGGATTGTGCGCCGAGCGTACAGCGGTTTTTGCATGTGGAGCGCAATATCCTACAGAAGCCGTGATCACGTTGGCAATCGCAGCTGAGACAGAAGGCCACTTCTTAGGACAGCCAATTGTGCCATGTGCGGCATGTCTACAAGTATTATTGGAAACAGAGAGAAGAGGCGGCAAAGCCATCGACTTTTATCTCTACGGAACAAAAGTGATATATCATATAAAAGGAGTCGGATCATTCCTTCCTTTCTCATTTGATATGTAATTTTGAATATCATGAGTGAAAAAGAAATAACTATATCAAACGCAGATATTGAAGCAATGCAGCAGGCGATGTTGAACTCCAAGGAAGAGATCATCATCGAAGAGGGCCGCATGACGTTACGCACAGAAGGCTTAGTCAAAAAGTACGGAGAGCGTACCGTCGCCAACAATGTTTCAATCAACGTTAAGCAGGGAGAGATTGTAGGTTTGCTTGGACCAAACGGAGCCGGCAAGACAACCACATTCTACATGACCACAGGTCTTATCGTGCCAAACGCAGGACGCATCTTCCTTGATAACGAGGAGATTACAAAAGATCCCGTCTACAAGAGAGCCCAGAAGGGTGTGGGATATCTTCCACAGGAGGCATCGGTGTTCAGAAAGATGAGCGTGGAGGACAATATCAAGGCTGTACTTGAGATGACAAGTTTCACCAAAGAGTATCAGAAAGAGAAGTTGGAGAGCCTCATCGACGAGTTCAACCTCAACCACGTGCGCCACAACCTTGGAGACCGTCTGTCAGGAGGTGAGCGACGTCGTACAGAGATCGCTCGCTGCTTGGCCATCGAGCCTAAGTTTATCATGCTCGACGAACCGTTCGCCGGAGTCGACCCAATCGCCGTCGCCGACATTCAGAATATCGTATGGAAACTAAAAGATAAGAATATCGGAATCCTTATCACAGACCACAACGTAGATGAGACGTTGCAGATCACAGACCGTGCTTATCTGCTATTCGAAGGAAAGATTCTATTTAAGGGTACACCGGAAGAACTTGCAGCCAACGCCATCGTGAAGGAGAAGTACTTAGGTAGAGACTTCGAGTTGAAACGTAAAAAAAGAGAAGAATAACGTTGACGTTACGTTAACGAAAAGAGGCGAATACAATGAACGAGAATTACGACAAAGAGGACATTAAAGCCGCAATAGACACACTACGCAATGGCGGAATAATTGTCTACCCTACAGATACAATCTGGGGCATCGGTTGCGACGCGAGAAACGAAGCGGCAGTAAAGAAGATCTTTGAGATCAAGCGTAGAGCAGATTCAAAGTCGATGATTTTGCTTGTGGACGCGCCAGGACGCATTCCTCTATACTCAGACGCAATGCCGGATATAGCGTGGGATTTGCTTGAGTGTGCTGACACACCGACAACCATCATCTATTCCAAAGCAAAAAATCTCGCTCCAAATGTGATTGCTGAAGACGGAAGTGTCGGCATCCGCGTCACAAAAGAGAAGTTCAGCCATGCATTGTGTGAAAGATTCGGGTTTCCAATCGTTTCTACATCAGCCAACATATCAGGTGAACCATCAGCCAAATTCTTTGCAGAAATCAGTGAGGAAATCCTGAACGCCGCCGATTATGTTGTGAAGTTCAGACGCGATGACAAGACACCATCATCACCGTCGAAGATCATCAAAATCGAAGAGAACGGAGTATTCAAGATTATCAGATAACAATAGGGGCAGGTTTTTACCTGCCCTATATTATTTTGATAACATTTCAACAATTTGAAAAGGAGTAACTACCATTGGAGTTGAAGGAAAATGCTTAAGATTACCAGTAACAAGAAAAGAATCCTCCACAGACAAAGAAACCTCGTAGAATACCTATCCTTCTCATCTATCATTGATTCCTCATAAGCAAATCTGTCGGAACTTATTCCATTTTCTACAACAAGAGACAACAACGTATCAATAATCTCTTTTCTTAATTTGAATTTTGGTCTAGACAATACTTCCCTATACTCTGCTATTATTTCATCATTGTATAATGGGATTAAATCACCAGAATCAATATAATCATAAACAAGTCGAGTTGGAGATTCCGGATTCTTAGTGATTAAAGCTGAAACAAAAACATTCGTATCGATAACTGCAAACATAATTATATTCCTTTTTGCCTTGCAGCGTTAATTTCAGCATTAATTTCATCTAGAGTCCATTCATGATCCATATTAGATTCTCGTTGCGCTTGCTCTATAGTTTCACGAAACGAGGACATTTTCACACCTTTGAGTTTTCTGTTTTTTATACAGTAACCCATTTTTTCCAACAATAATGCAACAAATTCTGCATCTGAAGTTGGCACTGAAACGATTATATCTTCCATACTGTTATTATTTAGTTCCACAAAAATACGTTTTTATAAATCCAAATCAAAATTTGAAATAAAGATTAATCTCATTCAAGTTTTGCAAGTGACTTACGAAACTTGAGTTCACATTAGATTCTCTTATTTCTTTCCCTTACAATACTCCACAAATTCCTCAATATTGGAGTATTTCCTTTCCGACAAAAATATCGAATCTTTTTCAGTATAGATACCGTAGTTGCTTAATCTTGCATTCTTATTGTCGGGCATATACTTAGTGATCTCATTATATTTCAACACCTTGCCCTTCAAGATTCCAGGAATGCCTAATTTCCACTCCACAATCGCGTCGTCAGTGGCTTCATAAATAGGAAGATTCCACACCACAAAACCAAGCAAACCGATAATCATTAGCAAGTAGACTGGCTGATCGTAGTATCTGGCAATATAAAGCACAGCCATTACATAAGCGATAACCAAATATATCTTATACTGGAGTTTCAATTTCGTCTTCATAGTCAAATCTTATTACCAGCGACGCAAATAAACAGGACTACCTACCTCTATTGAATCTCCACGTTTTGCTTTGTTTGCCCAACGAAGCTCCCATGGACGCATACCAAACTCTTTAGCCAAAGTCTCGTATGTATCACCCTTTCGAGCCTCAACAGCCTTTCTTCCCTTGATTTTCACAATCTTATGATATGGTCCGACGGCTATGCTTCCCATCGCACTCTCAGTCAAATACTTCTGCTCCGCCTTTTCTACAGCTTGATTCTCCTGCACCGTCTTCACAACCTCCACAACATCAGTTTTCTTGTCGTATTTGTAAAGCTCGTAAGTCTCGATCAAATCAATAAGACGTTCAGCATAACGAGGTTCAGTGGCATAACCGCACTGCTTCAACCCTTTAGCCCAACCCTTATAATCAGTAGGATCCAAAGTAAACAAAGAAGCGTAACGAGCCTTCTTCAAAAATAGAGAGTGGTCAACAAACGACTGCTCCGGATTATCATACTTACGGAAACACTCCTGAAGTTTATCATCGTCGTGGTAGACACGTTCACCCTTCCACTCATTATGACACTTGATTCCAAAATGGTTGTTGCTTTTCTTGGCAAGTTCACTCAATCCGGCGCCACTCTCAAGCAGACCCTGGGCAAGTGTGATACTTGCAGGCACACCGTTGGCACGCATCTCGTCAACGGCAATCTTATTGTATTTAGAGATATAGTTTGTATAAGCGCTGTTCTTCTCCATAGCGTTTGCAATAACACAAACCTGCATAAGGAATGCAGCAGCCAAAATTCTTAATTTACACATAATGTTCTTTGTTTGGGAGACAAAGATATAAAAATATAATATGTAAAATTCCTGATTTTCATCTTTTATAGAATACGAATCTCTAAAAATCGCACTTTTATATTCTATAAAATATAAAATTCACTCCATTTCATTCAATATCACTTGTGGAGAAGTTCCCATTAATGATATTGCAGAAATCTTATGACCT
>DCIP01000208.1:402-10750 GCA_002317115.1 Candidatus Scybalocola fimicaballi | reverse complement strand
GGTTCGAATCCCTCTCTCTCCGCTGGATGCTTGCTAGAAATAGCGAGCTTTTTTGTTTTAAACCGGATCCATTCAATGAGAGTCAGGCATCACAAAGGAGGCTATGAGACTCTTATTCATCAAGCAATCTCACTTATAAGCACAAAAAAAGACGGGATCCATAATTGATATGAATCCCGTCTTCACAAATCCAAATAATCTCTCTTATTTTGTTCCTTCAAATGAACAACTCATCGGCCTTGGCATCTTGCCATACGTAATGCTGTATGTGATCACAGCCTTATTGTCTGTGCAATTAACAAGGATATCTGTCAAAGTATAACTTTTCTCCTCTCCTTCTACTGTAATAGCACCTTCTACCTTTGCCACTGATGCAGTTGCAGCTGATGCTGTACCCTTAACCTCAATGTTGCTGATCTCAACGGAAGGAATCTCCATTGTCATGTAGCTGATCGACGGAATTGTCAAATTGATGTGACTGTCGTCAACTTTTTTGATGTTGTAAGCGACTGTGTCTGAGAATGGCATATCCATCATCTGAATCGACAACACACCGTTGTATGTACCAGAAACTGTTTCTGCCAACGACTTGACGTCTGTTGCGGCAGGAGCATCTTCATCATCGTCATCACCACACGATACGACACCCACACTTAGAGAAGCTGCGGCAATCATCATTGCCATAAAGTTTTTGATCTTCATAAACTTTTTAATTAAACATTTTACTTGCTTTATTCGCATTAACTTGTCTGCAAATTTACAAATCGTTTCGCACATTTTCGACGATTAATTCAATTATTTGTGGCTATATAATTCGTCTATCTCCCTCTACCTTTCAACGTCGCCCCCAAATACCTAAATTTAGGTATCACACAGTCTTCTCAAAACCATTATCTTTGCATCAAATTAAATGTGGTTTATGAAGGCATTGAAAATGTATGAGGCAGGAGATAAGATGATCAGCCTCATCCGCGACAACTATAATATTCTGCAGTCGTTGAACTCGTTTGGCATATCCCTCGGTTTTGGAGACAAGACTGTGGATGAGACTTGTCGTGCTAACAATGTGGACACTACAACCTTCCTTGCCGTTGTAAACCTTACTATCAATGGTACAAGCGACTACGATCTTGATAAATTGTCGGCGTCTACCCTTCTCCACTACCTTACGGAAGGTCATCGCTACTATCTCGATTACCAGTTGCCTTTCGTGCGACGTGAACTTGAGGCCGCTGTCGGTGACAGCTCCGATCTGTCGCACAACCATAATGACAACGTGGACAGATTGATCTTAGAACTCTATGATCAGTATTCACGTGAGATTCACAAGCACATGAATTATGAGGAGAAGACTCTCTTCCCTTATATCAAAAAACTTCTTAATGGTGAAACGTCGACTACATATAGCATCGACACTTTCGCAAAGCATCATACAGAGGCAGACAAAAGCTTGAAAGAACTGAAAAACTTGATTCTGAAATATCTTCCTCACGATATCACAAACAGCAATCGCTTGACGTCTGCCCTCTATTTTATCTACAACAATGAGGATTGGCTTGCCAACCACCAGGAGGTGGAGGTTAAAATCTTCGTTCCGCTAATCAGAAAGATTGAGAATGATTTGAAATCTGCCCGTATAAACAGTGCTATTTCGGCTTTTGCCAACGCCGACGTGGAAACTTCCGTCGAAACGATTTCGGAGCGTGAGAAGGAGGTTATTGTGGCTGTAGTGCAGGGAATGAGCAACAAGGAGATTGCCGACCATCTTTGCATCTCAGTAAACACTGCAATTACACATAGAAAAAATATCGCAAGGAAACTGCAGATTCATAGTCCAGCCGGACTGACTATCTACGCCATCGTAAATGGCTTGGTGGATATTGACGCTCTTAAGAAATAAAATGCAAAATTAGGAATTAGGAATTAGGAATTAGGAATGCGGAATAATCGCACCCAGTTGTCACGTCCCTTACGATTTTGTCGTAAGGTTATTTGTCGTAAGGCTATTTCGTCGTAAGGATAGCACGACAGGCAATTTCATCCTTCTTTAATTGCTCTTTCAATTCCTCAACGGAATCAAACTTAATACTCTCTCTGACTCTCTCCACAAAACTGACTGTCACTTTCTTTCCATAAATATCTCCGGAGAAATCAAAAAGATAAGCCTCAACACTTATTTTTCCCGTGTTGACGGTAGGACGTGAGCCTATATAAAGCATGGCATTATAAGGATTATTGTCGACAGATAAAGTCGCAGCATACACTCCGTCTTTTGGCAACATTCTGCAGCCATCGTAGGCGATATTGGCAGTTGGATAACCAATTGTTCGGCCTACCTGAAATCCTTTGACTATCTCACCGGCAAGTGTATATTTTCTGCCTAATAGTTGGTTTGCGTGAGCGACGTCGCCTTCGGATATCGCTTTTCTTACAGCCGATGAACTGACATTTATCTCGTCCACCACCAATGACGACGATTGCACTACCTCTATTCCAATCTCTTTTCCAAATCTCACATAATCCTCAAAACTCTCACTACGGTTATGGCCAAAACGATGGTCGTAGCCAATCATAAGGCAGCAAACGTTGAGATTGTCGTGGAGCATTCGCATAAACTCCTTGGCGGACAACTGAGATAGCTCTTGTGTGAATTCCGTCATCACGATATAATCCACTCCCGTCGACTGCAACAACTCAATTTTTTCCTCAGCCGTTGTGAGCAACGAAGGAATATAATCTGAATGGAGCACCTGGCGAGGATGAGTGCGGAAGGTAAGCACTGCTGAATCTAATCCTTTTTCTTTGGCAAGTTTCGACAATTCCGACACCAAAAAGCGGTGGCCAAGATGCACACCGTCGAAAAAACCGATAGTCAGAGCCAACGGTTTCTCCACTTTGGAATTAATTATGTCGATCACTTTTGCCATTTGTTTTTTCGTTTGTTTCGTGCCGTCTGTTTCGTGCCGTGACATACCATGTCACGGGCATATTTTTAATATGCACACAATATGCATATATTAAAAAGACGGGGCAAGCCCCGTCTTTTCATATTCTACCATTTTTTCTATTAGAAATTAGGAAGAAGGTATCCATTCTGGTTAGCAAAAATATTATCAATGCTGTTGATCTCCAAGAATGTGTTTCCTCCACCCTCACCTGGAGCCTGGCTTCCACTGATATAAACCACACGGTCGTGGAATTTCAAGTATCCGTCTTCAATAAGCATCTTAAGTGCTGCGAAGAAATAGTGACGGTTGTCTTCCTTAGGTGCCTGATAGATTGGAATAACTCCGTAAGACAATGCCAGCTGACGGATCAATCTTTCCTTATAGCAGATTGCCAACACAATAGTATCTCCACGGTAAGCGGCGATGAATCGTGCTGTACGTCCTGTTGTACTATCTGTGACGATTGCCTTTGTGTGAAGAAGCTCTGCTGAACGTGCAGCCTGCTCTGTCAGATATGAAGTGATATCATCAGCACCTGTTGCCAATGGCACCTTGATATCGTTGTCTTTCAGCTTTGTCTTCTCTGCCTCCTCAGCAATCTTGCTCATTGTAGAGATTGCCTCGATTGGATACTTACCGTAAGCAGTCTCACCGCTTAGCATCAATGCGTCTGTACGGTAGAAGATTGCGTTGGCGATATCTGTAACCTCTGCACGAGTAGGGCGTGGGTTCTTGATCATTGAGTGTAGCATCTGAGTAGCCACAATCACTGGCTTGCGAGCCACAACACACTTGCGGATCAATACACGCTGGATTCCAGGAATCTTCTCCTGTGGCACCTCGATACCCAAGTCGCCACGGGCGATCATCACTCCGTATGCAGCCTCAAGGATCTCGTCGATATTGTCGACACCCTCCTGATTCTCAATCTTAGCGATGATCTTGATCTGGCTGTTGTGCTCGTCAAGAATCTTCTGGATATCTAACACATCCTGCTTTGAACGAACAAACGAGTGTGCTATAAAATCGACGTCGTGCTCGATAGCAAATAGGATATTATGTTTGTCTCTCTCTGTTAGCGACGGAAGGTTGATTCTCACACCAGGGACGTTGACACTCTTGCGTGAGCCAAGCTCACCGTCGTTCTGTGCCTCACATGTCAAGCACTCGTCATTCTTGCTCAACACCTTGATGTCGATCTCACCGTCATCAAAAAGGATATGGTCGCCCACCTTGACATCCTTAACGAAGTCTGGATAAGTGACGTAGATCTCTCCTGGCTTACTGTTCTTTTTAGCGTCGCCAGCAATCTTGATGATATCGCCGCTCTTGATCTGGATCTTTGTGTTTCCGTCGTCGCCTTCAAGAGTTGTAGTACGCACTTCCGGACCCTTTGTGTCCATAAGGATACCGATCTCAGGAGAGACAGCTCTTACATTGTTGATAATACGAAGGAATCCCTCGTCAGTGATGTGGGCAGAGTTCATTCTCGCCACATTCATTCCGTTCTCCCAAAGCTGACGCACAAAGTCAACATCACAACGTATGTCGGAGACGGTGGCTATGATCTTAGTTTTTTTAGCCATAATATTTCAGTCGTTAAAATTACTCTTTGTCGTCCTCTTTCGACTTGTTGTACTCGATTAGAGCCTCGATAGCAAGTCTGTATGAATCCATGCCGAAACCAAGGATTGTACCCCAGCAAGCGGCAGTTAGGAATGATTTGTGACGGAACTCCTCTCTTTTGTGAGTGTTGGAGATATGCACCTCGATCACCGGACATTTGATAGCTCGGATTGCGTCTGGAATAGCCACAGACGTGTGAGTGTAAGCGCCTGCGTTAAGCACGATACCGTCAGAGATGAAACCAGTTTCCTGAATAGTGTCGATAAGCTCGCCCTCCACATTCGACTGGTAATATTCAATATTCACATCAGGGTAACGCTGTTTAAGCACATCCAAATAGTCTTCAAACGATTGACTTCCGTAGATTGATGGTTCTCTCTTGCCCAAAAGATTAAGATTGGGTCCGTTGATAATAATGATATTCATTCCTTTGCTTTGATGTGTTACAAAAACGGTGCAAAATTACTCATTTTTATCCAAGTCGCAAAAAATCATCTTATATTTGTGAAATATTAACGAAAACGAAGACGAAAACGATAACACCGTCTTCGTCTTCGTTTTCGTTTTCGTCTTCGTTAGTGATATGAATATAGATAAATTCCGTCATCTTCCTATGGTACGCGACTATGAGCAATATCTCATCGTCGAGCGATCACTTAGTGGCAACACCAAAGATGCCTATCTTGAGGATTTGGCAAAACTGCTCTCATATTTGGCGGCGGAAGGTATTGAGGCGGAAAAGGTGACGCTTACTGATTTGGAATGTTTCATCACGTCGTTGGTGGAATTGGGCATATCAGCCCGTTCACAGGCGAGAATCATCTCCGGAATCAAATCTTTCTATAAGTTTCTTATCCTTGAAGACGCGATTGCTGACGATCCGACGGAGTTGCTTGAATGTCCGTCGCTCGGGCGTCATCTTCCTGAGGTGCTCTCTATTGAGGAGATCGACGCGATTGAAGCACAGATCGACACGTCTACCCCTACAGGCAGACGTAACCTTGCCATCATCGAGATGCTCTACAGCTGCGGTTTGCGTGTGAGCGAACTATCTAATCTGAAGATTTCCAACCTTGCGCTTGAGCAGGAGTTTATCGTGGTGTTCGGTAAGGGGGACAAACAACGTCTTGTGCCAATCGGAGAAGGCAGCATAGATATCGTGAAGGATTGGATCAACGACCGTATGGAGATGGAGAATGTGAAGGATAGCGAACGTGATTATCTTTTTCTTTCCAACCGTGGGAAACATATCTCTCGCATCACCATATTCGTATTGATAAAGGATTTGGCTGAGAGAGCCGGCATAACAAAGAATATAAGTCCGCACACTTTCCGCCACTCGTTTGCCACTCATCTTCTTGAGGGCGGTGCCGACCTGCGAAGCATTCAGGAGATGCTCGGCCACGAGTCGATTCTAACTACTGAAATCTACACTCATATCAATGTGGATCATCTGAGGGATCAAATTATGCAGTACCATCCGCATTGTAAGTAGACGTTGACGTTAACGATGACGATGACTGTTACAAAACAATATCGTTGTATTTACGGAATGGTTTGATTGTTCCGTTGCAATATGCCTTCATTATAGGATTTGAGTTGGCATACCAATCAATCTCCACACTTTCTGGGAATGTGTAGACAGCCGACGAGCAGATTGTCGCCACTCTGTCGACATTCAATCCCATCAGCACAAGCAGTTGTGCGTTGATTGGTTTTGTATAGATCTGTATCTCTGGGAATAACGACTGATAGTCAAACTTGTCTCTTGGATGCGTCTTAATAAGGAGTTTGGATGTGTCGTACTGGCCGAATATCTTTTTAATATACTCCACATACTCAGCCTCACTCATATTGCCATCCTCAACAAGTGGTTGAGAGAAGAAAATCACTTTCCCATCAAAACATTTAAGTTCCTCTCTATCCACGTCGAAAATATTCTCAATAAAACGCTTTTTCGACTCCGTTGATTCATTCCACAACTCTTGCATCGACTTCTCATGCAATAGTTTGCCCTTCAATACAGGTGAGATATTCTCCTCTGTAAGATAGATCTCCTTGCAATGGGAGTTGTTGCCGAATGTGGAGACAGCGACGTCGCCATACATCAGGCGTTGCAATTTTCCAGCGAGAGAATGTTTATTCTTTTCCAGCTTCCTATACTCGCTACTACCCTCCTGCATGTTGATTGTAAAATAGTTAGGGCAATCGGACAGGAGTTTATAATCCACGTTCCTCAACAAGATCGACAGGAACGCATGATCCTGCGCATAGAAAGTACACGTATTCAAATCAACGGGTTTGTCGTCCCAGAAGTTTCTCAACCTCATCTTGTCCCAGAATCGCATTACGACATCCTTGATCGAGTTTCCGTTTCTCGACGGCACAAATATATTCGGTGTTATCTTGTTCAAGACTTTCTTGTCGATAGCCTTTCCAAAGACATAGTAAGTGTCGTTTTTTGCTGTCTCCTCGTCGACGATAAGCAGATAAAGCAAAAGTGCGTAGTTAGAGATGCACAAACAGGCATTCCCGAATTTATTGTTATTCTGTGACATACATAGATGGCGTTAAGAAATGGATCTGCATATCCTGCATTAGTTCCTTCAGTTGAGCAGAGATATTTTTATTTCTTTCTGTGATGATCTCGCTATTGACGATATTCTGCACATTGTCGGAATGGTAATTCTCTCGTCCGGCGGAGAATCCATCGAATCCGGCGATTGTGATTCGTCGTCTTCCTATTTTCTTGAGCAGACGCAATAGCATCAGGCACGCGTTGTCAGCCTCTCCATATTTTGAGCAGACAAGCGATTTATAGTTGACGCGTATAGCTGAACCATTGTCGACATGGACGTTCGACGTCGCAATGATGCTCTTTCCTTTTTGACTTAAATTTGTCCAATCAATCGAGCTTTCTCTCTTTGAATTGCTATAGAATAGCATGTCGCTGTCGAAAGAGGCACTTGTAAAGTTGACTGAGATGACGAGAGTCTTATGAATCTTGAGATACTCCTTGATCAAGATCTCCTCCTGTGAGATGCTCTTACCTGGAGCAAGGATCAAAATCTCACGGCCATCCAACAATGTCTTCAGGCGGACAAGGTTTTCGGCGTCGTCGATAGCCTGATTCTGATAGTCGATATATAGGTTTTCAATCTCCTCCTGATTATAATGCGAACGATGTTCGCGGGGCAAAGACGCCAATATCTCATTGATGGCCTGCACACCTATTGTCTGCTTGTTGGCAAGATAAGTGGCATAGTTGGGATGGCATCCGTTCACCGACGCAATATAATATGGCATCGAGTAGCCCCAAGGTTGTCTTGCGAAAATTGCCGCGACGCAATTATCCACGATCTCAAGAATTGGGATGATGCCGTAATGCTTTCCATAATTGTCGTTGAGATACATTGTCAGCAACTCAGTGCAGAGATTTCCGGCTCCACGTCCCATTCCAAGCACGGAGGAGTCGATGATGATATCTCTGTCGTTGTTCTGACGCAACAACTCCTGAGAATTGGTGAACGACATCTGGAGATTGTTGTGAGAGTGGAATCCTATACAGATTGAGGATTTCAGATTCTCACTATATAATGAAAACAAACGTTTCAGCTGGTCTGGCTTCATTGAGCCAAACGAATCCACGATATAGACAGCACGTGGATTCATGTCGTTACATCTGTCGAAAAGGAGTTTGAAATCATCGTCGGAATAAGCCACTGTATTCATCGGCTGGACAAACACTTCATATCCCTTCTTCTGTACTCCTTCGCAAAACAGTAACGCTTTATCTAAATCTTTTTGATGGAATGCGATTCTGATATTCACACGGCACGAGCCATCCGACACGGGCAGCTCCGTCAGGTCACACTCACCATAATTCACCATGCAGGCGATGTCTCGGTCGGCATTTGATCTGGCAATGTCTAAGATATCGTTAAAATTGGTATAAATTGTACGGTTGGCGTCGTATTGCTTATGCGGACTATAAAAGCCACACTCCACGATGTCAATATGAGCTCCGGACAGTTTTTCTATGATAAACTTTATATTATTCTCCCCGAACTCCCAATTGTTGACATAACCGCCATCACGCAGCGTGCAATCTAAAATTTTAACTCCATGCGACATAGATCAACGGTTGATTACGTTATTGTATAGAATATTTGCCAACTCGAAATCAAACTTCTCGTCGATATCCACAGCCTCAATATCACTGACCTCCACCTTCAACGGATTGTTTCCGATTCGACGGTTCATCTCCGTGATGATAGGATTTTTGTAAATATAGAAGCCACTTGTCTCCGCAAAGATCGGAGGCAAATCCTGTGTTCTGGCGATTTTATCAAGGCTGTAATTCAACGGCTTGTCATTCATCCACAAGAAATCCTGAATTTTCTTCACCGCGAAAGCTGAGTCGTAACCGTCGTTCATCACAGCAAGCAGACCTTTACGGATCGACTCGGCAGAGACGAAAGGTGATGTGGCATGAGTCATAACGTAGATTTCTGAATCCACGTCTTTGGCAAACGAGCTAAGCACATCGTTGATTGAGGAAGTGTCCTGATCCAAATTTTCCGATCTCTTCAAATAAGTCACTCCCGAAGGCAAGAATTGTTGCACATCAGGATTACTGCAATACACAAAAATCTCATCTATCTCAAGAATCTTCTTTAATGTGTTGAGGATATAGCAACACAACGGATCTCCATTGTCAAATTTCTTTGTGTTCTTTCCCGGCAGTCTTCTGTTGTTTAATTTCATCGGAACAACCGCAACAACTTTTCTTTTCATATTACGTTAAAATTCAATTCATTACAAATCACATCAAATCACAAATAGCAATCAAACGTGGAGATTATATAGTATTGTCCCAAACGAGGATTGTTAAGGGCCCATGTTTTATTATTTTGGCCCTAACCCCTCTCTCCGACGCGAGCCCGTAGGGCGAGCGTATTAAAAATAAGCATATTTGGGCAATTCGTATATAATTACATTAAACATACCAATGTGATTATAACAAAAACAAAAGTAACCCTTTTTTAGAGATAATACAACAATTTTGAAAATTATGGGCATCAGCACAAAGCATTGTCCCTACTTGATGTCCAACAACATCTGTTTCTCAGACACTATATAACGCAAAATGAATTACTTTTGTAAGGAAATCTTGCAAAAACTACTACAACAAAGACTACCATAACGACTATGAGACAATTACTTTCGTATATCTTCTTACTGATGTCTATTGCAGCGACGTCGGCTCAGACTATCTTCCGAATACAGGACGAGACTCAGCTGCTGCATCTGCCTGAACTTAACGACAATTATTTCCAATCCACGAATGCCTCAATAGATGAATTATACGACATCACCAACCGTATGCCAGGCAATTCGTCGGCATATATGCAGTTGTGTTATAAATTGAAACGTGACGAGCGTCATGATGAGGCTGTGGAGGCGATCAAGCAGGCGATGAAATTCAACCCTACCAACAAAGACCTTATCAACTTGGCCGGAGCTATCCTCCTTCACAACCATCAGTACAACGACCTTGAAAAGATCTGCCAGGTGGCCGTGAGCAAAGACCCGAAGCTTGCCGACGCCTACAACATCCTCGGCATCATCGCCCAAGAGAAAGGAGAGAACGCCAAAGCCATCTACCATTTCAACCATGCGCTGAGCATCAAAAAGAAGAAATACAACGCCATAAAGTTTAATCTTGCCAATGCTGAACGCTCTTCCAAGAACTATGCCGAGGCTATCAAGCT
>DCIP01000208.1:0-215 GCA_002317115.1 Candidatus Scybalocola fimicaballi | reverse complement strand
CCAGCCCGCACTTATAACGGTATGGCATGCACACATTATGAACTTGGCCAGCCAGACTCAAGCATCAAATATCTGAACATGGCTATCGAAGCGTCGCCTAAATACGCGTCGCCTTACAAAAATCTCGGCAACGTCTACTATGAGCAAGGCAAGTACGACAAGGCATTGTCGCTTTACGAAAAAGCATACGATCTCGACAAAGACGACGAGTGGCT
>DCIP01000221.1 GCA_002317115.1 Candidatus Scybalocola fimicaballi | reverse complement strand
GGCATTGCAAAATGCCGCTCTTTTTATTTGTTTTAACTTGAACGAAAATTTCGTAAACATCCAAATTATGACTGAACAGTATCAATAGAAGCCTTAAAATATCATAAAGGAAAAAGCCAATCTTCCACATCTTCAAAAAAAAGGTAAATATATAGCAGTTGCCCAAAATGAGGATTGTTAAGGGCGGAACGCCCTAACCCTCTCTTCTCAGCGAGCCCGTAGGGCGAGCGTATTAAAAAAAAGTAAGTTTGGACAACTCGTATATAAATACCAAAATTTATTGTGACTGATAGCAACGCCGGTCTTTTTTGTAGCCAACTTGATAATAATAGTCACTATATCTCTATTTCTTTGCTTTGCTTTTTGGTTCTGCTTTAGTTTCCACCTTAAGCTCAACCTTTGGCTCCTGCAGCTTCTTTATCACCATTCTCAAACTGTCGTTCTCTTTTTCCAATCGTTTGACAGTAACGTCGTAATACTCCACCACATTTTTCATAATCTTACCAGACAAAGCCGCAGCGTCAATTTCTGCCGTCTCTGCTCCACCCTGCACCACTTTAAGCTTATACTCGTCGTCAAGTCCATACGAGCCCATACGAGCCGCTAAAATATCAATTTGATGGCTGTCCAACGGTATACCCAAAAGATTGACGAGAATCACTTTAGTTGAATCCGTTTTGTTTAATTCATAACTGATAAGGTTGGTTTCTCCCAAGTTATCAAATTCACCATGTATATAGGCAGAAACACGTGATTCCTGCACATTCTCTCTTACAATTCCCACCGTCGTCACCACACTCGGAATGATGAGAAGGAAGATCAACGCAAAAGCCCAACTTCTATTGAAACCTGTCTGTTTATCCCCGTCGACGTCGCTCTTTTCCTCCATTTTGGGAAGATGAAGCACGATTGTGCCAAGCCATGTGGCCAAACCGATATAGACGGCATTGATCAAAAAGAGATACATTGCGCCAAAAAGGAATTTAAGCTGAAGAGTGGCGAGTCCATAGCCCGCCGTACAAAGTGGTGGCATCAAAGCTGTCGCAATCGCCACACCTGGCAATATATTTCCCTTTGATTTGGAACCAGTGGCGATAATTCCGGCAAAACCACCAAAGAAGGCAATCATCACGTCGTATATCGTCGGCTGAATACGTGCCAACAACTCACTGCGGGCATCATTGATCGGAGAGATCAAGAAATAAAGTGCACTTGCCAACAGAGAGAATAAAGTGGCCACAAAAAGGTTTTTCAATGAGCTACGGATCAAACTGTTGTCTCGTATTCCAACACCCAAGCCAATACCCATTATAGGCCCCATTAGAGGGCTAATCAACATGGCTCCAATGATCACCGCCGTCGAATTCATATTCAAGCCGAGAGAGGCTATAAGAATGGCACAAACCAAAATCCAAAGGCTTGTACCCTTAAACTGTGTTCCGCTTGTTATACTGTCAATGATTTCACTGTTAGCCTGTTTATCCTCACTCAAGCTCAAATAGCTACGAGCTATACTTTTGATATCATTCAAATTCATATATAATCTTTTTTAATTAAGAACTAATTGTAAATCAAAAACATTCACAATCTTAAATATATACATTCGCATTAAGACGACGGTGCAAAGATATAATTAATTATGTGTTTCAAACGTCAAATCCAATAAAACTTGAATTGAGCGAAGCAAATAAAAAGAGAATACAATTCCGAAATGTCAAATTTCGACGTCGAATAGTATAATAAGCATAAAAACATTTTATAACCAAAATTTGTTTTGTTGTGAACAAATTGATATTTTTGCAATCGAATGAAATTTCAAGGGCAAACTTGAAATATTGGTCCATAGAAATAATAAATAACAAAATACAAAGAACAATGACTATCAAAGCATTACACGGAGGTAAACTCCTTTGCCTTATGGCAGCAGTAGCAGGAGCCATGACACTTGGTTCATGTAAGGATGACGACGATGATCCAGAACCAACTCCAGCACCAGTTCCAGTTGACACAACACCTCAGAAGGTTACATTCCCAGACGAGTACAAGTTCAGAATCAACAATTCTACACCTGTTGCATTCAACGCAGGAGACTCTATCAAGGCAAACACATTGCTTTCAAACGGTGCAAATTCAGATACTGTCAGCATCGACGTTATTCTTCGCAACAACACAATGGTAGATCCTTCATTGGTATCTCTATCTCTTGCTAACAGCTATCTTGGATCTGTCAAGATTTCACAGACTCCTTCAATCAACGACTCTATCTACAGCGTCTCATTCCCAGCAGTTGAGGGTAACTACTCATTGTCAATCAATGGAAAGACAAGAAATTTTGTAGTTGCAAGTACAGGCAAATCTCTATCTAAGTCCGGTAGAACTCTATCGAACTTTTACTCTGTAAAGTTCGATAAGACAACTACTTCTAATATGGGAATTACTTTTGTTCCTTACGATAAGGCAGAGGATAGAGGAGCACGTTTGACTGCAACTGGTAGTTTCATTACTATTGATGAAGAGCACTATAATACATTTGTGAATGCTACTTCTCTAAGCACAGTTACAGATTTCATCGATGATGCAAAGCCAGAAGATGGAAAGTTAATGCTTAGAGATGCAAAATACTTTATCTACATTGCTAATGGCATGAATTATGTAGTAAAGATCACAAATTTTGCTGGTTCTGATGTTGAAACTTCAGATCTAGAGATGGTTGTTACATTCTAATCTATTAGTAATAATCCATAAATAAAGCCCGGCATTTAATGTCGGGCTTTTTGTTTTACTTTTTGGGGGCGGGCAACCTCACTTGTTGCCCATTTTTCTCATAATCTTTTATTTTTTCACAACTCGGTTTAAATCTCCTAAGAACGGAGGTGACAATACCCTATCATGATGAGCGACACCTGTTAGGGATAGTGTTTAATGAATAAACACAAACCTTTAGGGACTACATCTTGCGATGCAATCACACTATCACAATTTTGTTGATTAACCATTCAAAGAGATCTGCATTGAATGGGTAATTTAGAAGTAAGATTCGACGAACCCTACATTTTTTCAGTGCTTCAACAGCACATAAGGTTTGGTATACACCGCTTTACCCGAAAGCGTTACAAAAGTATATCTTTATTAACAAACGTCAAAGGTTATTCACAATTTTGTTGTTAATAAAGTCATAACAGACTGATTTTTAAATCAAACTAAAACACATAGCATTTTACACAAATAAACAGCCATAAGATTCTCCTATTTACATTATTATCACACACTGATTACAATTGTCCAGAAAGCAATTAAAATCCACATACATGTCGGTCAAAAAAGGAGACGCCAATGTCGACGTCTCCCTCTGAATCTATAGCAACGACGCAAGTTCTCGCGTCTCTTTATATCTCTTATTTTACAGTAATCTCAGTTGATTTCTTTCCTGAATTCAAGCTCTTCAAGAACATCGCTACAGCAACAATAGTGCAAACTGCTCCGGCTGCGTATGAAACTGTATGATCAAGTGCCAAACACTCAGGTGCAATGAAGATATATGTTGAGCAAACCATTGTCATAAAGGCAGCAGGAACGAATGTCACCCACCAGTAGTTGCCTTTCTTACTCAAGAACACTGTGATTGCCCACAACGTGAATACTGACAATGCCTGGTTGCACCATGCGAAATATCTCCAAATCAAGTTGAATCCCTCTTTGTCGCTAACACTGTAGATCAACACTCCCAATGTCACTACAAAGATAGGCAAACTGATTGCCAATCGGCTCTTGATTGTTTTTTGCTCTTTATTCAAGAAATCAGCCACGATTAGACGTGCGCTTCTTAATGCAGTATCTCCACTTGTGATCGGTGCAAATACAACTCCTAAAAGTGCCAAAACACTACCGACACTTCCCAACCAATTCTTTGTGATATCATTTACAATCAATGAGGCATTGTTCTCGCCCATACCGTGCTCATTGAAGAAATAGTTGGCAGCAGCAGCCCAAATAAGTGCCACAAGACCTTCTGTAATCATAGCACCGTAGAAGATTGGTCTACCATGCTTCTCATTCGTCATACAACGTGCCATAAGCGGGCTCTGTGTAGCGTGGAAACCACTGATCGCTCCACAAGCAATACTTACAAACATCATTGGGAACAATGGCATTGCATCCTCACCTGCTGGATGAGTGTTCTGTAGGCCATCCCAAATCTCTGGCAATGTAGGGTTTGTATTGATCAACATCACCAACACTCCTACAGCCATAAAGATCAATGCAATTGCAAATAGCGGATAAACTTTTCCAATCACTTTGTCGATTGGCAACAATGTGGCCAAAATATAGTAGATAAAGATAATTGCAAACCATGCAACTGGATCCAACGATGTCAAGTTTGCCAAGATTGCTGATGGTCCACTTACAAACACTGCTCCGACAAGAATCATAAGCACCACAGTGAAGATTCGCATCACTGTCTTTGCTTTCATACCAAGGTGACGACCGATGATGTCTGGTAGACTCTCGCCTCCCTCTCTGATACTCATCATTCCAGCAAGATAGTCGTGTGTGGCTCCGGCAAAAATACTACCGAACACGATCCACAAATAGGCAGCCGAACCGAACTTAGCACCCATGATGGCACCGAAAATTGGTCCAAGACCTGCGATGTTCAAAAACTGAATCATGAAGATTCTCCATGTCGGCAATGGCATGAAATCCACTCCGTCTTGCTTGGCAATGGCAGGAGTCACTCTGTTAGGATCTGGGCCAAAAACTTTCTCTACAAACTTTCCATAAACGAGATAGCCCAAAATTAGTGCGGCGAACGCAACGTAAAAAGAACCCATCTTTTTCTAAAATTATAAGTAGAGACGTCGCATCGCAACGTCTCTACATTATTAACTATTAACTATTAATTCTTAACTAGTTATAGTAATCATATACGAATTGTCCAACACATGCTTTTTCTTTATACGCTCGCCCTACGGGCTCGCGTTGTTGGAGGGGTTAGGGCTTCCGCCCTTAACAATCCTTATTTGGACAACGGCAATATAATCACTTAAATATAGTCTTCTCCAAACTCTTCCTTTGTCTCGCTTACGTAGTCGCGGATATGCTGTTCCTCCGACTTTCTGCAGATAAGCAGAACATTATCGTCGTCGACAACAATCATATCTTCCAATCCGTCTACGATTGCGATCTTATTCTCAGCAAGGCTTATCACGTTTCCTTTCGAATTATGATACTTCACCCTGCCCTTCAATGTGGCATTCTTATTCTCATCTTTTGAATCGGACAAATCATATAGGCTTCCCCATGTTCCAAGGTCAGACCATCCGAAATCAGCAGCGATCACATTCACGTTCTGCGCTTTCTCCATGATTGCGTAGTCAATTGAAAGGTTCTTGCTTGTCTGATAGATTGAATCGATATATTCCTGCTCTTTTGGAGTGTTGTAAGAGCTGCTGCCAGCCTTAAACTTATCCCAAATCTCTGGCTCGTGCTGCTCAAATGCCTTTGAGATTGCGTTCACATTCCACAAGAACATTCCTGAATTCCATAAAAACTCGTCGCTTTCGAAGAAGATCTTTGCCAACTCAAGATTAGGCTTCTCTGTGAATGTCTTCACCTTGAAGATTGAGTCTGTAGAAGATCCGTTCTCAATCTGAATATATCCGTATCCAGTCTCAGGACGCGATGGCTTGATGCCAAGAGTCATCAACACATCGTTGTTGGCAGTGAAATTCAAACCTTTCTCGATAGTATTAAGGAATTCCTGCTCTTTCAAAACCAAGTGATCCGACGGTGCAATCACCACGTTTGCATTTGGATTCAACGCTGCAATCTTGTTCATTGCATACGCGATGCAAGGAGCCGTGTTGCGACGTGCTGGTTCCAAAAGCACCTGATTCTCAGTCAACATTGGCAACTGCTCAAGAATCAAATCCTTGTATTGCTTGTTCGACGCAATAAAGATATTCTCAGTAGGCATAATCTTTGCGAAACGATCAAACGTCTGTTGCAAAAGAGTACGGCCTGTGCCAAAAAAATCCAAGAACTGTTTAGGACGGTTGGAACGTGAGCAAGGCCAAAAACGTGTGCCCGCTCCTCCAGCCATTATCACTAAAAATCTATTCTTATCCATTTTGTGATTAATCAACAATAACAATTTTGATATCTGATTAGTCTCGGCTTCTTCCCAAGATTCTCAATATGTATAGGAACAAGTTGATGAAATCCAAATAAAGCTCCAATGCTCCGTATATAACCCATCTCTGCTGATCTTCCTCAGCCAAGAAGTGGAAACCACCATTCTTCAATTTCTGAGTATCGTAAGCAGTCAAAACTGTGAAAATACCAACTCCTGCATAGTTTAGAATCCATTCCAACTGAGTGTTTGCCATGAATAAGTTCACAATTGAAGCGATGACCAGACCAATCAATAAGAAATAGGCAATTCTTCCAATTGTAGAAAGATCCTTCTTGATGAAATAACCCACTGCTGAACATGCTCCGAATGTACCTGCTGTGATGAAGAACGCAGTCTCAATCAATCCCAAGTCGTAAACCAAGAAAATTGACGACAATGTAAGTCCATTTAGAATTGAATAAATCACAAACAAGATATTCAATGTCTTAGCCTCGAATTTTTGGATTCCTGCACTGATAGCAAACACAAATCCAAGTTCTGCGATTGCAAAAAGCCAGAAGTTTCCAAGGAAGAAACTCCACAATTTCTCATTATGTCCGACAATCCATGCTGATACACCTGTCAAAATCAATGCATAACACATTTTCGCATATACCGAAGTCATGTACTTTGACAAGGCAACCTTCTCATGATCTATTACCTGTCCCTCAGAAGAACCAATACGTACGTTCTCCTCTTTTGAATAATTATCAAATTCCATATCTTTAAGTTTTTTGTTTCTTGCAAAAATAATCAAAATACGGCTTATTTGAAAGCGTGATTTTAATTTTTATAGATTTTTAAGATTTATTCATCCTCCTTAATATCATACTCTTTTGCACCACGCAATTTCACGTTGAAATTCATGATCTCACCCTGTCTGTCGACAGTAACTTTCACCTCGTCGTTAGGGCTGAATCGAGTCAACCTATCCTGAATCTCAGCCACTGATTTCACTTTCACGTCGTCGACGGCAATAATGACATCTCCATTCTGCATTCCAGCGTCCTTTGCACCTCCAGTCTCTCCAACTTCAACTACAAGCACACCATCCAAACGGTTGATATTGTTTGTCTTAGCCAATTCATCCGAAATGTCTGTGATCACAATGCCTAACAATGCTCTCTGCACTGCGCCATAGTATTTCAAGTCAGTAACAATTTTCTTCATAATCGACACTGGAATCGCAAACGCATATCCAGCAAATGAACCTGTCTGCGACGCGATTGCTGAATTGATGCCGACCAATTCTCCATTCAGATTAACCAATGCTCCTCCACTGTTTCCTGGATTCACAGCGGCGTCGGTCTGGATAAACGATTCAATCTTCATACTACCGGACATGTTGAGATTTCGTCCCTTGGCACTCACAATTCCTGCTGTCACAGTAGATGTCAAATTAAATGGATTGCCGACTGCAAGCACCCACTCTCCTACCCTAAGATCATCAGAGTTTCCAATCTCAATAGGCGAAAGATTATCCGCTTCAATCTTTAGCAATGCCAAGTCAGTCGACGGATCAGTTCCGACAATTCGTGCAGCGTAGACACGTTTATCATTAAGCGTAACCTTCACTTTTTCAGCACCGTCGACAACATGATTGTTTGTCACTATATAGCCTAAACTATCAAGAATAACGCCTGAACCCGAACCAGTTGGCTGTGGCTCTCCATAATTACGTTGCTGGCGACGTGGCTGGCTACCAAAAAACTGACCGAACAGATCCTCCAAAGTCACGACATTGGAGCGACGACCTTGTGAGTAGGTGATAATATGGACCACTGAATTCAGCGATCTCTCAGCAGCGACAGTGAAATCGACACCAACTCCCGTCGGAGCAGTTCTTACCGAATTATTTGATTGGTTTACAGAAGAATTCTCATTAATCTGAGCATTTGTAATGTTGTCAGAAGATAATTTTGTCTGTTCTTTGCACGAAAGAAGCAATGAAGAAAAAATGGCAATTGAACATGCCGTCAACACACTCTTTTTCATATCCTTCATAGTTTTAATATTACACTACAAAATTAACGAAAAATTAAGTTGATTATTGTGTGGAAGGGATAACAAATTAGTTCCAAAATTCAAAAATGAGTATCATCTTCTCTTCGCCCAGATGATTCCTTCGTAGACATCAACACCGTTGACTGTCTTCCATTCTGGTTCGATCTGCACTACCTTCTCTTTTAGGAATGAGAATGTGATTAGGTAGGCTTTCTTCAATCCTCTGACGTTGGCGTATTCCGACACTTGGTCCTCGCCTCTGCGTTCGTATTTGTTGCCATACCACAACTTTAGCTCAATCAAGAATTCTTCTCCTGCATAGTTGATCACAATATCCATTCGCTTATTATCACGCGTCTGTGGCTCAACGTAGTAGTAGCCAGTACCGTTGATGATTGGTTTTAGGAAACAAAGGAATAGCAGACGTCCCTGTCGCTCCACGAATTCGGCATCCTCGTCGCGATATTCCTCTTCCATCAAATCCTTGAAACGTTCGATGATATACTCCATATTGAGTTTGCCACCAAGGATATATTCTGATTTTGTGACGTTTACTTTTCCACTATTTGCTATTTGATAATCAATTGTAAAATACTCATGAAAAATTTCTTCAAATATGGCATTATGGATAACGACATGCCCGTCTTCATTTTTTATGTAAGAAAACATGTCAGCCACTTTTAATGTGGCATTTGTTAAATTATAATTGAAAAACTCTCCATTAACGGAAATTGCATACATGAATTTTTTCAATTCTGTATTGTTTTCCAAATTCTTAGAAATATCATCAGCGAGCGTATTATCTCCCTTTATAATATACTTGGCTGCTTTGTTGATGCCTTCAATTGTCCAATCTCCCTCCAATTCTCCATGAGTAAGGGAGCAAAGATAACTTACAAGCACAGGGTATCCAGATGTAAGTCGACGAATCTCATCTGCAATCAACTTGGTATCCATACCGGTGTGGTAATCAGACTCGTATTCATCAAGCATACCTTTGATTCCTTCAGCACTCAATGTCATGTCGACGTTAAAACGGACTGCTATATTCCATGGAGAATTGTATTTTCTCTCCTCGTCGTTGCGGATCTTTAATTTAAGATTTTTGACGTCGTACACACCGGCAAGAATAACTGAATGAAAAGTGGAATCCATACCATTCGTATCTCGGTCAAGATACTTGTTTCTTAGCATACCGAGGAAATGCAAAAACAGCTGATTGTCTGTGCTTTTATCCACTTCGTCAATCATTAAGACAACAGGCTTGTCTTGGCTCTTGCAAAATTCAGATATGACATTAGAAAGATCTTCAAATGTTTTGCAATCATGGTTTCTTTTCCAAAAATCAATTTGATCCTGCGATATATATGGTGCCTTGGATAATTTTACAAATAGACCTCTGCAAAAATCTTCTTGAGATGAAAACATATCGGCATCAGTCTCAAAACTTATTTGATATACTTGGTATATATTAGTCAATTTGCCGAGCAACATCTTCATCGTCGTCGTCTTTCCAAACTGGCGTGCACGATTGATAGTGAAATAGAGCCCTTCATCTATCAAAGTCTCTATCTGCACTAATTTGTCATCAATATTAACCATATAATGACGCTCTGGGTTGCAACATCCTGTTGTATTGAATCGTTTTGCCATGTCGTTCAGAAGATTTTGTTTGCAAAGATAATGAAAAATTATTATGTGAAGAAGATTGCGTTGGGCAACCACAAGGGATTGCCCCTACGATCATTCTCTCTTCAACGTCAATCTGCTGACACTGCAAATCGCTGCCAACAATGCTACCGCTGATCCTAAATATAATGCGTATCTTGGAGCGTTTCCGTTGAATAAATGGAATAGCAGTGCGACGCTGGTTGCTCCCGTCGTCTGCCCGATCAATCTCGCCATCGCCAACATTCCGCTCGCGCTTCCGCTTCGGTTTAGCGGTGCCGATGTCATCAAGACGTTGTTGTTGGGCGACTGGAACATTCCGAATCCAAAGCCACAGCATACGAGTCGCCACGCAATATCAAGGTAAGACGGTGAGTCTGGCAACTGTGATAACATCGCCAATCCAAATGACAATAATGCCAACCCTACTCCAC
>DCIP01000066.1:27921-28320 GCA_002317115.1 Candidatus Scybalocola fimicaballi | reverse complement strand
AAAGCAAAAAAGATTGTCAGAAATAGATATGGAAATCTACGGATTGACTTAACGATAAAATTCATATTGTTTTTTTTGTACCGTTATAATATTGAAATTTTAGATAAAGACGGGGACATGCCCCGTCTCTACAAATATTTATAGATTCTTCAAACCAGCGATTGTGGCTTTCTGATCTTTTGCACCAAACACGAATGATCCAGCCACCAAGATGTCTGCACCAGCTTCAAGAAGGGCCTTACCTGTCTCGAAATTGACACCACCGTCGATCTCGATCTTGGCATTTGAACCTTTCTCCACAATCATCTTCTTTAGGCGACGTACCTTATCCAATGTGTTCTCGATAAATTTCTGTCCGCCAAAACCTGGATTCACGCTCATAAGCATAACTACATCAGC
>DCIP01000066.1:0-27717 GCA_002317115.1 Candidatus Scybalocola fimicaballi | reverse complement strand
GCCTTGCTTGCGATTGCCTTGATCACTGGCATACCAAAAGAGATGTTAGGAACAAACACTCCATCCATAATATCAAGATGATACCAATCTGCCTCACTCTCGTTGAGCATCACGATATCGTCGTTCAAATTCAAGAAATCTGCCGACAAAAGCGACGGCGATACTAAATGATTCATTACTGTTATTTAATTTTTCTGCAAAATTATGAAAAATAAGAGGTTTTGCAAAATTCAAAATGCATAATTCGTAATGCTCAGTTCTGCCAAATTGACGCACAATCAGCCATAAAACGCATTACAGATGGACTTTTTGTCGCGTCGGCAATGATTTTACCACATTTTTTTGCTCTGGCACACATTTTGAATCTATCTAAGCGTAACACTAAAATTTGATGATTATGGACTTTAAGAACTTCACATTAAAAGCGCAAGAGGCCGTAAAGGAATCAATAAAAATTGTACAGACTAACGGCCAGCAGATGATCGAGCCTGAACATATATTCAAGGGGGCTCTGAAAACCAGCGATAATATTGTAAACTTCCTAATAAACAAAACTGGTGCAAACGCTCAGCAAATAGAATTTGCAATAGACAGAATGATTGAGCAAGGACCAAAAGTCAGAGGCGGAGAACCATATTTCAGCCGTTTGACTAATGACCTTTTCTTGAAAGCTGAATCGTTGAGCAAAGAGGCTGGTGATGATTTCGTCACTGTGGAATATCTAATCCTCGGTTTGCTTAACACTGATTGCGCCGCAGCGATAGTTTTGAAAAAATTCGGTATGACTGCCGAGGACACAGCAGCCGCAATCAAGGAGTTGAGAAAAGGCAATAACGTGAAATCGGACAGCGCTGAGGAATCATATCAGGCTCTTGAGAGATTCGCAATAAATTTGAATGAGCGCGCGAGAACAGGTAAACTTGATCCGGTGATTGGCCGTGACGAGGAGATCAGACGTGTGCTTCAGATTCTATCGCGTCGAACTAAGAATAATCCGATATTGATTGGTGAGCCAGGTACTGGTAAAACTGCAATAGCAGAAGGTCTTGCTCATAGAATTATTCGTGGAGATGTGCCTGAAAACTTGAAAACTAAGCAGCTATACTCATTGGATATGGGTGCTTTGGTGGCAGGTGCTAAATACAAAGGTGAATTTGAGGAGCGTTTGAAATCAGTCGTAAACGAGGTTTCTAAATCCGACGGTGAGATCATCCTATTCATTGATGAAATCCACACATTGGTTGGAGCCGGCAAGGGCGACGGTGCAATGGATGCCGCTAATATTTTGAAACCAGCTCTTGCCCGTGGTGAGTTGAGATCAATCGGTGCGACTACACTTGATGAGTATCAGAAATATTTCGAGCAGGATAAGGCTCTTGAGCGTCGTTTCCAGAAGGTCATCGTGGACGAGCCAGACAAGGAGAGCACAATTTCTATCCTACGTGGTTTGAAAGAGAAATACGAGACACACCATAAGGTGCGTATCAAAGACGACGCGATCATCGCAGCCGTAGAGCTTTCAAGCAGATATATCACAGACCGTTTCTTGCCAGATAAGGCTATCGACTTGATCGACGAGGCAGCTTCACGTCTACGTATCCAGATCGATTCAGTGCCAGAGGCTCTAGACACATTGCAGCGTGACATCATGCAGCTTGAGATTGAGCGTGAGGCCATCAAGAGAGAGAACGACGAGAAGAAGCTTGCCGCTTTGAACGCAGAAATTGCCGAGAAGAGAGACGAGTGCTCTGCTATGAAGGCTAAATGGGGAAGCGAGAAGGAACTTGTCAACCAGGTTCAGGCAGAGAAAGCAAAGATCGAAGAGTATAAATTCCAGGCAGAGAAGGCAGAACGTGAGGGCGACTACGCGCTTGTAGCCGAACTTCGTTATGGAAAGATCAAAGATTCAGAGGAGTCAATCAAGTCGCTTGAGAAGCAGCTTGAGGATAACGGTATGGGTCGAATGATCAAAGAGGAGGTCGACGAGGATGATATCGCATTCATCGTGAGCCGTTGGACAGGTATTCCTGTGACAAAGATGCGCCAGAGCGAGCGTGAGAAACTTCTTCATCTGGAGGAAGAGTTGCATAAGAGAATCATCGGTCAGGACGACGCGATTTGTGCCATCTCAGATGCAGTACGTCGTTCACGAGCAGGATTGTCAGATCCAAAGAGACCAATCGGATCATTCCTATTCCTTGGTACAACAGGAGTCGGTAAGACAGAGTTGAGCAAGGCATTGGCAGAATTTTTGTTCGACGATGAGACAATGATGACACGTATCGACATGAGTGAGTATCAGGAGAAGCACTCAGTTTCTCGACTTGTCGGAGCACCTCCGGGATACGTCGGATACGATGAGGGTGGACAGTTGACAGAGGCTGTACGTCGTAAACCATATAGCGTAGTGTTGTTTGATGAGATCGAGAAGGCTCACCCAGACACATTCAATATCTTGCTACAGGTGTTGGACGACGGACGTTTGACTGATAATAAAGGCCGCGTCGTCGACTTCAAGAACACAATCATCATCATGACTTCAAACATGGGATCGCACGAGATTCGAGAGAAGTTTGAGAAGATGACACCAGAGAACAAGCAAGAGACAGTGGAGTCGGCAAAGAACGCCGTAATGGATATGTTGAAGATAACAATCCGTCCAGAGTTTTTGAACCGTATCGACGAGATCGTGATGTTCACACCGCTTAACAAAGATGAGATTGGTGAGATCGTAGGCTTGCACGTCAAGAAGATCAAGAAGATGCTTGCCGACGTGGATGTCAACATCGAGCTTAAGCCAAAGGCAATGGAGTTCATCACAACAGAAGGCTACGATCCAGAGTTTGGTGCACGACCAGTGAAGCGAGTTTTGCAACGTTTCTTGCTTAACGAATTGTCAAAGAAGTTGTTGGCAGGAAGCGTGAACAAAGAAAAGCCAATCATCGTCGACGCCAACGACGAAGGACTTGTATTTGAGAATTAATAATTAATGGTTAATAATTAATAATTGGCCATTGACACACGTAGAGATGCGAGACCTCGCGTCTTTACAAACATTAAATAGGTAAAACAACAATATTACAGATTTTTCAATTGGTATTTAAGGTTGAAAGAAGGCTGGATTCGTTGATGAATCCAGCCTTTTTGTATTGCATAAACATTTTCATTATCTTTGTAATCAAAATCTTCTGAACGACATGGTGAAAGAATTCAATACAACAGGAAGTTGCAATCCACAGCGTCATTACATGGTGAACATTGACGACAAGTTGGCGAAAATTGAAAAACTCGTCGACGATGGTAAGTATTTCACTATCAATCGTGCACGTCAGTTTGGAAAGACGACGACGATGAATTTCCTATACAATCGTCTACAATCAGAATATTTAATGATTCAGATTAGTTTTGAAGGTGTTGGAGAATCTTTGTATGCAAATGAAGGTTCCTTTTGCAACACATTCAAAAAGATGGTTGCAAGAATTATGGAACTCTCTTCAAAAGAGGATTCACCTAGATGGAATGCGTTACCTACACCTAATAGTTTGGATGAACTGTCTTTAATGATTTCAAATTTTTGCAGAGAATCAGATAAGCCTGTTGTTGTTTTAATTGACGAGGTAGACAAAAGTACCGACAACCAGTTGTTCTTGAACTTCTTAGGTATGCTTCGCAACAAATATCTTGAAAGAGACAAGAACGGTATGGATTCCACTTTTCATTCAGTTATTCTTGCCGGTGTGTACGACGTCAAAAATCTCAAATTAAAGATTCGCAACGACGAGGAGAGAAAATACAATTCACCATGGAATATAGCAGTCCGTTTTAACGTCGACATGACATTGAGTGCGGAAGGAATCAAAGGCATGCTTGATGAATACGAGTCAGATTATCATACAGGTATGGATACCAAGTTGATTGCAGATGAAATCCGTCGACTTACATCTGGATACCCTGTGCTTGTAAGTTATCTTTGCTCCCTTACTCATGAAGAATTATCTGGAGATTGGACAATCGAAGGTATCAACAAAGCTGCAAAGTATATCATAAGGGGAGACAATACGCTTGCTGATGATATTTCAAAAAATCTTGGTAATAATCAAGAACTTAGAAATTTCATGTATTCAATCTCTGTTAACGGAGAGACCTACAGCTATAATCTTGCTGATGAGATTCTTAAGATTGCCGATATGTATTCCTATATCAAGAATGTAGACGGACATGTCGCAATTCATAATGCTATATTTGAGGAGATATTCCATGAATATTTTTCTATTCGTTATCAGCGTGAAAATTCAGGTAAGGTAAACGTAACAAAATCCGAATATATCCTTGATGGCAAACTCAATATGGAGTATATCATCGAGCGTTTCAAGGATTTGATGGAAGAGGAATATCGCGACGAGGATGCCGAATTCGTGGAGCGACAGGGACGTCTGCTATTCCTTTGTTTCCTAAAACCAATCATCAACGGTACTGGTTATTACTACGTCGAGCCACAGACTCGTGACAATAAACGAATGGATATTGTGGTCAACTATGCAGGAGAAGAATTCTTGATTGAGCTAAAATTGTGGTATGGCAACAAATACGAACGCAAAGGCGAAGACCAGGTATCGGAGTATGCCAACGTCAGAGGATTGAAGAAAGCCTACCTAATCACCTTCTCATTCCTAAAAGAGAAGGTAGTGCAGATCGAACCAGAATGGAAGACAGTCAACGGTGTGGATGTCTACGAGGGAATCATCTGGGCGAAGAGAAGATAATTTGTAGTGCATAATTCACAATGGATATTATTTAGCAGTTGTTCAAAATGAGGATTGTTAAGGGCGGGACGCCCTAACCCCTCCATTCAACGCGAGTCCGTAGGACGAGCGTATAAAAGCAAGCACGTTTGATCAACTCGTACATAAATACCAAAGACAAACACATTATGTAATTTTAACATATAATATTTTGTGTATTATAAACCGATTAATATATTAGCAAACGAAAACGATGGGTTACCGTGGTTAATGAATTGGATGTTCCAGTCAATGAAATAAAATTTTAATTAAAAACAAGCAATAATTTATGAAGCAGATTAACGATCCAGTATTCGGGGAATTGGAATACGACGGAGTGAAGAAAGGTTGGACAAAGAGGATTCCTCTTGGAATTTGGTTTGGAGATAATTTTCTATTAGACCTTGTAGTCAAATGTGATGAAGATGAAGAGATTACAGATAAGCAACGTGAGTCTTATAAATCATATTTAGCAAATCTGTCTAATTACTCGAGTGAAGTATATAAAGTTCTTTTCTCTTATTATAAAGACCATTATGAGGAGTTTAATAGACAATGGGAATTACCAGACAAATTGAAAATTGATGTTGTTGAAGCATTGGTAACACTTAGATTTTATAAACCCAAACAACTGTTTATAGATCGAAATGGAAATTATGGTTGGTTGTCAACATTTATTTCCCCACAGTATCTTATCTCCGTCATTCTATCCGATGGCAAACCAAGAATCTTCAAGGGTTGGAATGTGCTGAAGTTAGATTATGGCAGAGTTGATGACGATGTGTTTGGAGAGATGTTCTTTGACAAAGGTTGGAAAAAATGGATCAAAACAGATATCAATGGTGTTGATGGAGAGTGGTTGGAGGTGACTGCAAGTGCTGTGTTAAGTAATTCCAAATTAACTCCAGGACAGAAGACTAATTATCAAAAATATCTTCAAAATGAAGAGTCTTTCTTGGCTGAGTATCCAAAGGTTTTGTTGGAATATTACAAGAATAACTATGATGTAATTGAAGATATGTGGCGTTTTGCTGATTTGTATGATGCAGAAGACATGGACGAGATGTCCATTAAAAAGTTAGTTCGATTCCAAAGGCTTTATTTCCATAGAGATGGTAAACGTTACGGATGGCTATGTGAATGTGCTTGGGATGAAGAGTATGGTTTGGCTATTTACTACGATAACGACTATGAAGGACAAATCTGTATCGGGCAAGTTGATTCATTAGTAATTTAATTAGGCTATTATATACGAGTTGTCCAACACACGCTTATTTTTCATACGCTCGCCCTACGGGCTCGCGTTGGTGAGAGGAGCAAGGGCTACCGCCCTTTGCAATCCTAATTTTGGACACGACTAAATACGATTATTAGAATTATATATGAAAAAAGAAATAGACTATAACAAACTTTCAGAATTCTACCCAGATATCGAGGTCGAAATCGGAGATGTAAATAAGAAATTCCGTGTCGAAAAAGAAAATCCTTTAGGTCACGGACATGGAATGCCGGGCGAGTATGATTTCACTAAAGATGAAAAGTCGTTAGTGAAATGGCTTGCTGAAAGTTTCAAAATTGAAGATTACATGCAGATTGTAGATTCATTTTTCAAGGAAAATGGATTGGACTCGTCAGATTTGAGAGGTTTCATATTGGGCATTAGTGATTTTAAGCTGTGTCCCATACAAGCGGAAAAAATTCCGGAACACCCGGACATGATTCTTACCGGAAAATATAGAGGTATCGATTACACATTGTGTTTCAGGAATCACAAACTGACTAACATCGTAAACCGTCATCGCAAGACATATAACGGGAACAATCTTGTTGAAGAGGATTACGATATGTATGGAATGATTGACTATAGAACAGAATTCAAGAACGATGATAAAGAAGGAATATCTGAATCTTGCATCTATGATAGAAACGGAGTTTTAATTCGTAAAATAATTAATAACTACAAAGAGCTTTTGACGGAAGAATATAGTTATAGCGACGGCAGTGTTCTCCACTCTATTGCTAGGTACAACGTCGACGGCAGTGAGAAAGAAGTGTGTATATACAATACGGATAAAATTTTAATTATAAGAAAGACGTTTGATGAAAATGGCCACACTGACTACACCTACAATGAAAAGACTGGCAAACTGGAAAAGATTCAGAAGTTCGACAAAAAAGGAAATAGAATCTCACTCCGTTTTATCCACCACGATTTATAAAGAAGTTTACATATTGAGATTTTGCTATTCCATAATTCATAATCTCCCAAAAATTTCATAATTTTGGCATATCCATATTTTCAATAGCAAAAAGGAGAGATATTATGTCGCAAATTACATTTCTATTAAAGGCAGAAGGCGTCACAGCCGACCAGATATATATAGTCGGAGCTTGCAACGAACTTGGATTCACTGAAGAGAATGCACTTCCTATGATGCAAACGTCGGATGGATGGACTCTTACCATCAATATCAGCCGTAGCAATATCAGATATTCTTACTTCTACAAAATTGGTGAGGAAACTCGTCAGGAGCCTTGGATGTCGAGAAAAATAGAGATTCCGACAAAGCAAAATATCAAAATCGCCGTAATAGACAAGTATGGTGAGACAGACTCGTCGAAAAGCATATTGAACACCAAGGCATTCACAGAGGCAGTGTGCTATCACGCCACTAAATACGAATTGCCTAAAAGAATATCTCCCGCTATCTTTTCTGTAACGATGCCTAACCTCCTTAAAGAGCATGAGATTTGCTTGATTGGAGACCAAAGCCAGTGGGGAAATTGGAAAGAGGACGAAGCAATGAAGCTTTCGTGCGCCGGTGCCCCATACTTCTGGTGTACTGCAGAGGGAAGCAAGCTAAAGAAAACTGCTGAATATAAATACGTCATCAGAGACAAGAAGACAAAAGCCATCCTTGCTTGGGAAGAGGGAGAAAACCGTAAATTCAAGTTGCCTAGAGGCAGCTACAACCTTGTGATTGTCCACGACGGAGTGCCAAACTTCATGTTGCCAGCATTCCGAGGCGCAGGAGTGGCAATTCCAATCTTCTCACTACGAACAAAAAAGAGTTTTGGATGCGGTGAATTCGCTGATTTGAAACCGTTTGCAGACCTTGCCAAAGCAATGGGATTGCGTATCATTCAGACGTTGCCAATCAACGATACCACAAGTCGACACACTTGGAAAGACTCTTATCCATATAGTGCCATCTCTACTTTTGCCCTTCACCCAATGTATATTTCGATTGAAGATTGTGGAGAAGTGCCAAACAAGTACGATTTCGACAAGATGCGTAACGACTTGAACGCTCTTGAAGCCGTCGACTACGAAAAGGTGATGGATTGGAAGATGAGCATCCTCCAGGCAATGTTCGACAGAGACAAAGATGCTTTTCTAAGCAGTGATGAATTCAAAGCATTCTACGACGCCAACAAACACTGGCTTCGTCCGTATGCCGCATTCTCTTACCTACGTGATAAATTCGGTACATGCGAAACTGTTCAGTGGGGCGACTACGCGAAATATACCGACGCAAAAATATCAGCTCTTTGTGATCCACAGAGTGCAGCCTACCCTAAAGTCACATTCTACTACTATCTGCAGTACCACTTGGATAGCCAATTGAAAAAAGCAGCGGCATACTGCCACAGTATCGGAATCGCCTTGAAGGGAGATATTCCAATCGGCATGGATTTGAATAGCGTCGACGTATGGCAATATCCAAAATTGTTCGATTGCAACGGTAGTGCGGGTGCTCCACCTGATGATTTCTCTATCTATGGTCAGAACTGGGGATTCCCAATCTACAACTGGAAAGAGATGCAGAAAGACGATTTTTCATGGTGGAGAAATCGTTTCAATAAAATGTCGGACTATTTCGACGCTTACAGAATCGACCATATACTTGGATTCTTCCGCATTTTCCGCATACCCAAAGACTGTGTATGGGGATTATTGGGACAGTTTGCCCCAGCATTGCCAATGAGCAAAGATGAGATCGAATCATTCGGAATCGAGTTTGATGAAGAAAAGTTCTGCGAGCCAAACACAGACGACGAAATCTTGAGAAGGCTATTTGGAGGAGACGATCTATTGGTTAAGCAAAAATATCTCGTTGCTGTCGACGACAATAAATATAAACTACGCAAGGAAGTTGACACTCAGCGTAAGATTAAAGATTTGCTTCCATATAGCACCGACGCAGAGAAGAAGATTCGTGACGGATTGATGAGTATACTTTGCCAAGTATTGTTTGTACGTGATTATCAAGATCCTACAAAATATCATCCACGTATCACTGTGCAGAATAGTGAAGCATTCACGATGCTTGATCCACAGTTGAGAGACAAGATCAACCGTTTGTACAACTATTTCTACTTTGAGCGCCACAACTCATTCTGGGCAGAACAGGCAATGGAGAAATTGCCGTCGTTGGTTCACAGCACAACGATGATGTGTTGTGGAGAAGACTTGGGAATGGTGCCAGCATGTGTGCCAGACGTCATGAACGAATTGGGAATTCTATCGTTGGAAATCCAGCGTATGCCTAAAGAATTCAATGTTGAGTTTGGACATTTGGAGAATACACCATACCGCTGCGTCTGCACAACGTCGACACACGACATGAGCACGATGCGAGCATGGTGGGAGGAAGACAAAGGCAAGACACAAAGATATTTCAACAACTACCTTCACGAATACGGAGACTCTCCAATGTTCTGTGAGCCATGGATATGTGAGAAAATCATTGCGTCGCACCTTGAATCACAAGCAATGTGGGTGATTCTACCAATTCAAGACTGGATGGCAGTCGACGGCAATGTGCGTTGGGATAAGACATTCAAAGAGAGAATCAACGATCCAGGAGATCCAGACAACTACTGGCATTACCGTATGCACAAGACAATAGAGGAACTTTACAACAACAAGTTCCTTTGCGACAAGATAGCAGATTTGAACAAGAGATACGGCAGATGATTCAGCAATGCTGAATTAGAAATGCAAAATGCATAAATAAAGGAGACGCGAATATTCACGTCTCCTTTGATATTATTATAAATCAGTATTTTATCAAGCAATAAAGAAGATATTTGCCAAACCTATAATTGCACCAAGCAGACCACCAAGCCAAACAAGCATAGAGAGTTCATTATTAGCAACGTCAAGGACAAGTCCTTCCACCGTCGGCATATCCATCGACTGAATTTTTTCCTCCACGATTCGTGCAATATCAATAGTCTGCAAAAGACGAGGCACCTCAGTAGTCACCTTTTCCGAATAAAATTTCACGACGTCACGTTTCAGTTCCTCAATTTTTTCATTGGAGATATTGGCAGTCCAAGAAGCCACAGAACCATTGGAGAAACGGACAATCTCATCGTCTACAATATTAAGAATCATCTTTTTACCGTCGCCACGCATCACATCATTGATAAGATTAGCCAGTTTCGGAGTAATTTTGTCCTTCAATGAATCAGACAAGAGATTCTTTGTAAGCATACCCATAAATCCATCTCCTACCCTTTCGTCGAAAGCCGACATAGCGGACGCTGCGATAGATTTGCCAAGATTATCATCAGAAACCACACTATTGATTTTAGCCTCAAGATTATTCTTCACTCGCGATATCAAAGCATCAACTCTCTCTTCACCAGCATACCTGCTTAAAAACGACTGAACGGATTCTTCATTTGTCTGCAGAGAGCGAATGATTCCGTCAATCTTTGTTTTGAGTTTATCAATTGTTTCATCCGCCAAAAGCATTTTAGAAATACCATCAGCATTAACAAGATTCTCACTCACCACCCTACCAATCGCCTTAGCAAGTTCTTTCTGACGTTTTGGAATGATTCCGGGAGTAAAAGGCAGAGCAAATCCAAATATTCGTTTTTCATTATACGGCCAAAAGAGCATTTTGATGGCAAGGAAATTAGTGAAAGCGCCAATCAAACCACCCAATGCTACCGGAGCCAAAAGTCTAGCTATTTCTAACATTTCCATAATCATTCTATTTTATTGCTAAGGTACAGTTTTATAATCAAAAAAAGCGTAGATACGATTTATAAATATAGATTTTCAACATTAAAGCACAATGCAAAAACAATTTTTGGCAGTTTGCCGAAAAAAGAATAATTTTGTATCAAGAAAAACTGAAACATGAAAATATTAAAATCTTTCAAAGGAATAATTCTTGCGATGACGGTGTTTGCAACATCATCATTGTCTGCAATTAATATCAATAGCTTGGAGAACGTGTCCGCTGGAAAATTGTCTGCGACACAGATTCAAGAAATCAAAAGAGCATATAACGAGACAGGGCGATCAATGGACGACTTCGTAAGTTTTGCTGTATCCAAAGGAATGAGCGAAACAGAAGCGTTGCAATTGAAAGCCAGAATTTTAGAAGACAAGAGCAAGACAGAGAAAGAGACAAAAGGAGACATTGCAATCACACGCAATCAGTTGGCTGAGAGCGTAGTTGAAGAGATGAGAGAGAATCCAGAACAAGCGAACTATATCAACAACAGAATTTTCGGTTCAGATTTGTTCTCTAACGCAAGAATGTCTTTTGCACCAAACCAGAATATGCCAACGCCAAAGAACTACATTGTCGGACCTGGCGACGTTTTGGTAGTCGACGTTTATGGATATGCAGAAAACACAATGCAGCTTACAGTATCATCTGAAGGAAGTGTCAGAATTCCCAACGTTGGCCCTGTAATGGTAAACGGATTGACAATAGAGGCAGTACAGACTAAGATCAAAAAGCAGTTAGCCACAATTTACAGTTCTATATCATCTGGCAACACACAAGTATCCGTGACTATCGGCAATGTGAAGAGCATCAGCGTCTATATCACAGGAAATGTAACAAGACCTGGAACATATACATTATCCTCTCTTTCAACAGTTTACAATGCCCTATACGCATGTTCAGGGCCAAGCTCATCAGGATCTATGCGTAACATCAAGGTTGTAAGAGGGGGCAAGGATATCGCCACAATCGACCTTTATACATTCCTGACAAGCGGAAATCTTTCCAACAACATTTCATTGCAGGATCAGGATGTGATCCACGTTCCAGCATACGACATTCGAGTCAGCATCGACGGACCGTTGAAAAGGCCAGGCGTATTTGAGATGAAGCAGGGCGAAACATTGAAAGATTTGCTTTCATACGCTGGAGGCTTTACTGAAAATGCATACCAGAATCGAATCACAGTACAGCGCACAACAGAAAGAGAAAAGAGTGTAGCTGATGTGTCGAGCGAGTTATACGGTATGTTCCCATTGCAGACAGGAGATCAGTTTATTGTCTCAGAGGTACTTGACAGATATTCGAACCGTGTGAAAATCTATGGTGGAGTATTTCGTCCAGGACCATACGCATTGGATTCAGGCATGACGCTTAAAGATTTGATCAAGAAAGCCGACGGACTATTGGAAGACGCGTACTTGGACAGAGCCACTATCACACGTCTACGTGACGATTTGACTCCCGAGTTGATCAGTTTCAACGTGAAAGATCTCATCGACGGCAAATTCAACATGTTGCTTAAGAAAGAGGACGAAGTCACAATCGGAAGCATGAAAGATTTGGAGGAGAAGAAGACTGTTGCTATTTACGGACAGGTATTGGCACCTGGAACATTCCCTTACTATGAAAACATGACCGTCAAAGACTTGATTTTCTTTGCTAAAGGATTCAAGGAATTTGCAGCCATCGACAAGATTGAGTTGTCACGCAGAGTCAAAGACGACAGCAAACTAAAAGAAAATGTTGAGAAGAATGAGATCAAAATGATTTCAGTTGATAGAGATCTATCAGCAGGAGGAGACGGAGACATTCAGCTGGAGCCTGGAGATATGATTTCAGTCAGACTGAAAGAAGGTATCGAATCCAGCAGAGCAATGTCAATACTTGGAGAAGTTAGATCACCAGGAGACTATGTAATCACCAACAAGAAAGAGAGAGTCTCTGACATCATGGCACGTGCAGGAGGTGTCACAAGCTACGCTTATGTACAAGGAGCATTCATGATTAGGAAGGGAACTCGTTCTGCTGCAGAAAGAATGCGTGATGCCAAATTAATCCAAAAGATACAAGAGACAGAAGGTGACCCCTCATTAATCAAACAGTTGCAAAGCAGAACAGATTTAGTCGGAATTGATTTGGATCGTATTCTGAAGCGTCCAGGAAGCGAAGATGACATTTTTGTTGAAGACGGTGATATGATATACGTGCCAAAGCAGCTTCAGACAATCACAGTAAACGGAAAGGTCCAGGTGCCAGGAATGATGGTATACAAAGGTCATTCCGCAAGAAAAGCAATCCGCAGATCCGGTGGTTTTGGCATGCATGCCGACAAACGACATGTGTATGTGGCATACGCAAACGGAGAGATGCAGTCCACAGGTCATTTCTGGTTTATGAAAAACTATCCAAGAGTCAAACCAGGATCCCATCTATACGTCCCAGAAAAAGAAGAAACAAGCGAGGATAGAAGAGCTAGAGCGAACTTCTTAGCGTCAGCTCTTTCAACTGTAATATCATGCGCCTCAGTAGGCGTGTCCGCATTTATAGTCATAAACAATTATATTGAGACAAAGCACGCTCAGGCAGAAACTCCTGGCGACAAATAACAATAAAGACCTATGAACATAGATTTGGAAGATCTTTTACAAGCAGAAGACTCTCAAGAAAACAAGATTTCCTTTGCCGACATCAAAAAGGCAATTGGAGAATATTGGTCATATATTTGGAGCAAGAAATGGATTATCGTTGCCGCTGGCATTGTAGGAGTAATAATCGGCATAACACACGCATACATTTACAAACCTACATATACTGCAACATATAAATTTTCTATTGAATCTAAGACATCAAACGGTATAGGTTTAGGAGCACTCAGTGCTCTTACTGGTCTTGGTGGAGCATCAGGAACATTCTCCGGAGACAATCTTGTAGAATTGTTTCGTACTAGGACAATGGTTGAAATGGCATTGCTGAAACCAATAGTTGTAGATGGGGATACTATGAATCTGTTAGAATACAAAATATTGGCAGATAGTATGAGAGTCGATTGCGGCAAGATCAAAGAAAAGGACGATCCTTCAAAGCTTCGAAAAAAAACAATTTGCAACATCACATTTCCATACGGTCAATGCAGAGAAACATTTTCTCGCGATCAAGACAGTTTGATCATGGAATTCGCGTCAAACATGATTCACAACGACATCGAAATAGAGAAAATAGACAAGAAACTTTCTTACGCCAATTTCTCGATAAAGTCTAAAGACGAAAGATTCGCTAAAGAGTTTAGCACTGCGATGATCAATACTGTATTCGATTTTTATCTTGAAAGCAAAAGGGAAAAATCACAAAGGAATATCGACGAATTTCAAGAAAGAGCAGATTCTATCCGCAAGGAATTGAATAAATCTCTTTATGCTGTTGCACACTATCGAGATTTAAATATGAATCCTTCCAAAAACATAATTGGTGTAGAACAACTAAAATATCAGACTGACATTCAAATCAACACATCTGCATATTCTGAAATCGTGAAGAATATTGAGGTCATGAAGCTTGATATGGTAAAGAGTGAGCCTTTAATTCAAGAGATAGACGCACCTAGATACCCACTTCCAAACGACAAAAAAGGCAAGTTGAAAACAGGCCTCAAATATGGAGTCATATTAGGTTTTCTGACAGTGTTTGTTCTATGCGGAGTCCACTTCATCAAGAACTTAAATAAAGAAGAAGAGGCAGAGAATACTGTTGAATAAAAATAGATTCAATCAATAAAAACAGAGACGTGGAATCACTCCACGTCTCTGTTTTATTTACAATCAAGCAATGGATTGTACATCATTATAGCATCATTAGCCACAATAAATTCATGTTTTTCCACACCTGATTGTATATCTATTGATTTCCTCCATATTTGATTATGACGTGTATAACCACCCCAACTTTGCTTGACAATTCGATGATCCTTTTCATAAACCTCATACACAAACTCTGCAGAGTGATCACAGTATATGCTGCCATGAAGGAATTCGTCGTCTATCCATAGATTAATCTTAAATGTCTTATCAGTATTATTCTTTAGTTGCAAATCTATGTAGTTGTATGCCAACGTTGCTCCACAAGCAAAAGGAATGGTTCTATTCACATCAGGGAACACATCAAAACTATGTCTCCAACGTTCGGTAACAGTCAACTGTGTATGAAGAGCCATCCAATAAATCAAATTACCAAGTTGGCAAAGACCGCCGCCCACTCCTTCTCTTACCTTACCATTGTGGATCATCATTCCAGTTTTGTATCCTTTTCTTGCCGACGGACGACCAACCATTCTCCAAATCGAAAATGTTTCTCCAGGCTTAATAACCACCCCATCTATCGGAGCTATCGCCAATTTCAAATTTGTGATTTTATTGTATTGAAGATGCATATCGACATCCTTTAGCTTCCTCAGCAATGTCGATTTATGTTCAATAAGGAGATTGTCACATTTGTACATTTTGTCGACCTTCGCATAAGGAATGCCGCCTAAATACCATTTCAGTTTTCTTTTCAGAATATAGAATTCTCGTCCAAGCAATCTTCTTAACGGACTTCTTTCAATAGGTTTTTCCACAGTTTGAAACATAGGCATTAGATTTTTGTTTATTTGCAAATATAATGAAATAATCAAGCAATCAAACCAATCAAAATTTGCTAACATTGCAAAATAGTGTTTTTTCTTTAGTCAGAAGTTGAAATAAAAACACAATATATTGTCGAAATCATTTGCAATATCAACTTTTTTCTATAATTTTGCACAGCAATTCAGAAATGAACGGCATATTGGTGTGGTAGTTCAGCTGGTTAGAATACATGCCTGTCACGCATGGGGTCGCGGGTTCGAGTCCCGTCCATACCGCTAACGATGCCGATGTGGCTCAGTTGGTAGAGCGTCGCATTCGTAATGCGCAGGTCACGAGTTCGAGTCTCGTCATCGGCTCATCCTTTTTATTTTATTTGTCTCCTCTGTAATTTCAGCAATTGAATCACAGGGGATTTATTTTTTTGGGAAGTATATAAAAAAGTTTGATGATCGGGACTAAATCATTTATTGTTGGGAAAGGAGCTGTCTGCGCTTTGGGCAACTCATTAGCTGAGATAGTTAAAAATGTCGAAACTGGAATCAGCGGTGTCAAAATCACAGAAAAAACATTCGCTAATGGGCAATCGTTTCCTCTTGGTGCAGTCGACGCGGATTTTGCAACGCAATACAACATTTCCAACATAGCAGAATATTCCCGTCTGGAACAAATGATGATTGCCTCTACATTAGATGCGACAAGATTCTCAGACATTGATCTTTCTTCCCCATCCACTCTGTTCATCTTATCATCTACCAAAGGAAACATCGACAATCTAAGCCATAACGAAAGTGATTACATTTTCAAAATGGCACAGAAAGTTGCCTCTTACTTCAAAAATAGCAATAAACCAGTCTGCATATCAAACGCATGTATTTCAGGCGTTCTAGCGGCAGTTTATGCCCATAGACTACTACAGCACGGCAAATACAACAACATCGTAGTCGTCGGAGGCGATATGCTAACCGATTTTGTAGTGTCCGGATTCGACAGTTTCCGCTCACTTAGTCATAACGTATGCAAACCATACGACAAAAACAGAGACGGGATCTCACTTGGAGAAGGTGCATCCACGTTAATTATTTCAAATAAAGCCTCCAATCCAAACTGTTTTTATATAGCCGGAGGTGCAACTTCCAATGATGCCAACCACATATCTGGGCCATCACGCACAGGCGAAGAACTCGCTCATGCCATCACGACAGCAATGGAAGAAGCAAACGTCTCAGCTTCCGACGTAGTTTTCGTGAATATGCATGGCACAGCCACCGTCTACAACGACGAAATGGAATCAAAAGCATTGGCCGTGGCTGGTTTGACAAACAGCACCGTCGTCAGCGAAAAAGGATATTTCGGTCACACTCTTGGATGCTCCGGTGTGCTTGAATTAGCATTAAGTGTCGCATTAGCGGAAAAAAACGAGATAGCCAAGACAATCGGTTTTGAAGAGACAGGAACACCCGTCGAGTTAAACGTGTCTAAAAAGTTAATAAAAGACAAGAAGTGCGATGTCTTTGTCAAAACAGGATCCGGATTTGGGGGATGCAATGCAGCAATAGTAGTGAGCAATAGAAACTGCGAATATCCAAAAGCGAGTCTCAAATCTAACTATTCGCAGAAAGCCAAAATCTCAATCTCAGATAGCACATGTGACACAGATTCCAAGACTTACATCAAAGGATTGTTTGGATCAGTGTCAGAACCATATATGAAATTTTCCAAAATGGACGACTATTGCAAACTTGGGACTACCGCAGTTGAATTACTGTTGAGCAAGACAGGCGGTCTATCACAATATAATCCATACGAGATAGCATTAGTAGTCAACACAGACACCGGATGTATAGAATCCGATTTAACCCATTTAGACAACATTACGGCAGACGAATACAACTCGTCTCCAGCCATATTCGTCTACACTCTTCCGAACGTTGTAGCAGGAGAAATATGTATCAAAAATAAGTTCAAGGGAGAAGGGGCAACAATCGTAGGCAAAACAGAAGATCCTAAGAAAATCATAGAAGAGTTTTGTTGCGACGCAAATACAAAAGCCGCAATCTATTTATACGTCGACAAATGCGGTAACAAATTCACAGCAGAAGCTATTCTGTTCGAAAGAAATTGACATTTAGGTTCGGCAAGGAATAAAGTCGAGATGCAGTTTATCACTGCGTCTTTTTTATCAAGCAAACGAAAAAAGGCGAACATTTCTGCTCGCCTTTGTTTTTCTCAAGAAAGTTGATTACTTTCTCAAACCAAGTTTCTTAACGATTGCACGGTAACGCTCGATGTCCTTCTCCTTCAAGAAATCCAACATACGACGACGCTTACCTACCAACATCTTAAGAGATCTTGATGTGTTAAAATCCTTCTTGTTTGACTTAACGTGCTCAGTCAAATGAGAGATACGGTATGAGAATAGCGCTATCTGGCTCTCTGCTGAACCAGTATCGGTATTAGACTTTCCGTAAGTCCCGAAGATTTCTGCTTTCTTAGCTTGATCTAGATACATTGTTATATAATTTTAATTAGCGAGTGCAAAGGTAGACATTTAGAATGAGACATCAAAACGAAAATCCCATTTTATGCTAAATTGTTGATTATTTTAAATAAATACGTGACACTCTTAAACAATTAGAGACGCCGCATTACGACGTCTCTACTATAATTCATAATCAAATTTTACGATTAGAAGTTGTACTTAACCATTAGGCAAACACGGTTGTTAAGAACTGTGTTGTGGTCTTCTTCAACAGCACGGCCTAACCAGTGTCCTAACTCGTCTTTCTCCTCCTTGCCATAAGTTGCGCCTGTCAACTCATACTCGAATGCCATGTCGAAGTTCTTGATAGTATAAGTATAAGTAGGGCAGAAACGGAAGCAGTTATCCAAAGTCTTGCCACCCTTGTGCTGAAGCGAAGTATATTTTACATACTCCTCAATCATACCCTCTTTAGCACCAAAATTCTTCTGGTATCCCGCAAAGAAGCTAACCTTTGTGATATTACCCGAATTCTTGCTTACTTTTGTCCAAACTGGGTTGATCCATGTGCTGAACATACGTAGAGGGACATAGTCACACTCACCAGTCTTCTCATCATAAGCAGATAGACCGTAACCGCTTGGCATATTCAAGTGAGCAGTGTTCTGACCGTAAACAGCCTTTGCCATCAACTTAAAATTGCTAGACGGTTTGTACTGGAAGTAGAACATTGGAGAGATCGCAGTAACTCTATCTGAAGACTTAACAGTGCAAGCAGTATCCTTTCCTTCAAAATTGATCTCCTCTACTCTAGTCTGACGAGGTTTTAGACTCGTAAGATCAGCACCAACACCTACGATTGTCTTCTTTCCTGTGTGGTCAAGACCTAGGTACAATTCAGGAATGCAAGAGTTGTTCAAGAATTTAATATTAGCAGACGACGCTGCACCAAGAGCATCCTTGTCTGGTCCGACTGGAGTGTACTGAAGCATCCAAAGCAAATCAGTAGTCCATCTCCATCCGTTATCCTTACCGAAGCGGATATCGTGGCGGATCTGTGGTGAGCGGTTGAATGGCTGGAATGGAGAACCAGTTGCAAGAGCTGCGCAACCAGGCATCATGTCAGAGTTGAACATTGGGTGCCAAGCCTGTCCTAGAGTCAACATATTCTTCTGCCATGCGAAACGCATATAAGCCTGACGTATACGTAGCAAATAAGTGTATGAGCTGTAACCGCAGAAGTCCATCTCGACCTTACCGCTCATAGTGCAGATCTCATTTAGTTTAGGACCATTAAGATTTAGTCCAAGACGTGTAGTGAATGCCATCCACTGCAATGAAGACTGCTGGTTCAAATCGTCGCCACGAAGGTTAAGGTTCTCATCTGTAGGAAGAGTGTGGAACAAACCTCCGTTTACAGCCTGAATTGTGTGAGAATCATAAGTGAAATAGTTACGGACGAAACCGTAAAGCTGAACTTTAGGTTTCTTGTCGTTACCCTCAAACACTACACCATTACGATGGTGACGGTGATGATGATGGTGATGCTTTGCTGTGTCAGCAGCAGCGTTCTCTTGTGCAAATGTTGAAAGCGATGCACAAGCTACCAGAATAGATAGTAAAAATTTCTTCATTTTATTAAATTAAACAAAAAAGTAGAGACGCAGTTATTGCGTCTCTACAAAATATTTTACGATTAATTAGTTTCCGAAAACTGCGTTTCCAAAGAAAATCAATGCAGAGTAACCTACAATCATACCGAATACACCGACGATGATACCAACTACTGCCATATCCTTCTGCTGGATGAATCCCTTAGCATAAGCAAGAGCGTTTGGAGGAGTAGAGATAGGCAATGACATTGCAAGTGAAGCAGACAATGCAACTCCGATTAGAAGTGCAGGCACGCCACCGAATGATGCCAACTGCTCCTGCATTCCCATACCTGCAGCAGCAAGGATTGGAACTAGAAGTGCAGCAGTACCTGAGTTAGACATAAATGTACTCATCACGATACATAGAACACCAGCACCGATCATCATAACAAGTGTTGGCCACTCTGCCAAAGGAATAGAGTCAACCATGTGCTTTCCAAGACCAGTCTTGTCCAAACCAATACCTAGAGCGAAACCTCCAGCTACAAGCCAAAGAACATCCCAGTCGATCAAAGCAAGATCCTTCTTTGTGATAACGCCTGTGATAGAGAATACTGCGAATGGAATCAAAGCCACAACATTTGCATTGATACCGAATAGATCCTTACCAAATACCCAAAGGAAGATTGTGATACCGAAAGTCACGTAAACGATGTAAGCCTTAGGACTCTTGTCAAAGTCTCCAGGAACCTCAATGACGATATTCTTCTGTGTGAATGGGAACATCTTAACAAGAAGGAACCATGAGAAGAAAAGAATGATCAACACGATAGGAACCATAAGCATCATCCAATCACCGAATGCAACCTCAAGTCCCTGCTTCTCAAGGAATCCAGTTGCGATAGCATTAGGAGGAGTTCCGATAGGAGTACCGATACCACCGACGTTACAAGCGATAGGAATAGCAAGAGCTAGACCAATTCTTCCCTTTCCGTCAGCAGGAAGAGTTGCAAGCACTGGAGATAGAATTGTAAGCATCATCGCAGCAGTTGCAGTGTTACTCATAAACATAGAGAATGTAGCGGAAATCAAGATGAAACCAAGAAGCACGTACTCTGCTTTTGTTCCGAAAGGCTTAAGCATTGCCTTTGCAAGACCTGCATCCATCTTATATTTAGTAGCTGCGATAGCCAACACGAATCCACCCATGAAAAGCATGATAGTAGGATCGGCGAAAGCAGCCATAATCGCTTTGTAACTGATTGGCTCACCATACACCTGTCCGTTGTATAGTTCCGCTCCCTTTTCTGGAGCCATAAATGCTATTGCACTGTTAGAAACAGTAAGAAGCATCAAGACCATAGTTAGAACCGAAGTTGTCCAAATTGGAATTGGTTCTGTAATCCACATTGCAGCTGCAAACAAGAAGATTGCAATGACACGCTGCTCCAATACTGTTGGGTCACCCTTAAGTCCGAATGCATCTGCAGGCAAAAACCAAGCCAATAGACCGATTGCGATACAAATGAAGAGACAAATGAGTTTCTTGTTGTCTGTTGGCGTTCCTGTAGGGATTGCCTTTGTAGCCTGAGATTCAGGCTGAGACGTACTTAGTTGCTCTTTTGGTTCCATAAAACCTTTTTTTGATATTTTTTTATTTTATTTAATTCGTTTAAAGCGACGCAAATTTATTCAAAAAAGTGTTTGACAATACGAAAAAAGTCCCTTTTTTGCCGACTGTATAAATATTTGAATATTTTCAAATTGAAAGTGTTCATACTATTACAAAAAACATTTTGTTTCTAATATTAAAGAAATCTCATCAAGAGCAATACGTTTATGGGAATTTAGTTACAATCTGATATTAAATATTTATTTAAAAATGGCCATAAAATGAAATTATTTTCCGAAAAACGCATAATATTACAATTGACATATCTTAAATATGTGTTTTTCAGTTTTCAAACAGACATAAAAGAGCTTAAAGCAACAGAGATGATCGAGTCCGTTTGTTGATAACTCATTATATTTTGCAAAAAACAAATTTTTTGTTTGCGTATTTGCGTTTCGCTTTCTATTTTTGCTGAGTATTGCTTAGAATCGGAAATAAAAATTAATAAAAATAATTCATTAAACGTAATTTTATGTGGTTAACTAGTTCTTCGGTGGGAAGAAAACTGGTAATGAGCGTATCAGGACTATTCCTCATCTTGTTTTTGGCATTTCACATGTCAATGAATTTAGTTGCTATCATTAGTGACGAAGCGTACAACGGAGTATGTGCGTTCTTGGGATCTAACTGGTATGCAGTAGCCGGTACAGCTGTACTTGCTGCAGGAGTGTTTGTTCACTTCGCTTTTGCAATTATTCTTACAAATCAGAATCGCAAAGCGCGTGGAGTACAGGGGTATGAAGTTTCGCAGAGCCAACCAAGTGTTGAATTGGCATCAAAGAACATGGGTATCCTAGGAGCTGTCATTTTTTGCTGTCTACTTGCTCACTTGTCTCACTTCTGGGCACACATGATGCTTCCAGAGTTGGCAGGCAACGAGGAGTTGCTTCTAAATGATGGAGCAACAACTTATGCAGCTACAGACGGTGCAGGTTTGATCAAGTACCAATTCAAGCAGCCAATAAATGTAATCATATACATCATTTGGTTGGTCGCTTTGTGGGCACACTTGACACACGGTATGTGGTCAGCTATGCAGACACTTGGTGCAAACAACAAGACATGGATGTCACGTTGGAAGATGATCTCTAACATTTTCGCAACAGTTGTTTGTTTTGGTTTTATGGCAGTAGTTATCTACGGCGCTATTGCTTAATTCCCATTATTATAATAGATAAAAGTTATGGCAACTATAGATTCAAAAATTCCTAAAGGTCCTTTGGCTCAAAAGTGGACCAACTATAAAAATCATCAGAAGTTGGTGAACCCAGCTAACAAGCGTAAGTTGGATATCATCGTTGTCGGAACAGGTCTTGCAGGTGCTTCTGCAGCAGCTTCACTTGGAGCTCTTGGTTTCAACGTTTTGAACTTCTGTATTCAGGATTCTCCACGTCGTGCTCACTCAATCGCAGCACAGGGAGGTATCAACGCAGCAAAGAACTATCAGAATGATGGTGACTCAGTTTACCGTCTATTCTACGATACAATCAAGGGTGGTGACTACCGTGCACGTGAGGCAAACGTTTATCGTCTTGCTGAGGTTTCTAACAGCATCATCGACCAGTGTGTTGCTCAGGGTGTTCCTTTCGCTCGTGAGTACGGTGGCCTTCTTGACAACCGTTCATTCGGTGGAGCTCAGGTGTCTCGTACTTTCTATGCAAAGGGTCAGACAGGTCAGCAGCTTCTTCTAGGTGCATACTCAGCACTTAGCCGTCAGGTTAACAAGGGTACTGTTAAGCTTTACACTCGTTACGAGATGCTTGACGTTGTTATCATCGAGGGTCGTGCTCGTGGTATCATCGCACGTAACCTTGTAACTGGTAAGATCGAGCGTTTCTTCGGTCACGCAGTAGTTATCGGTACTGGAGGATACGGAAACACTTACTTCCTATCAACTAACGCCATGGGATCTAACGGTTCTGCTGCTATGCAGATCTATCGTAAGGGAGCTTACTTCGCTAACCCATGTTACGCACAGATCCACCCAACTTGTATTCCAGTTCACGGAGACATCCAGTCAAAGCTTACATTGATGTCAGAGTCTCTTCGTAACGATGGTCGTATCTGGGTTCCTAAGAAACTTGAGGATGCAAAGGATATCCAGGAGGGAAGAAAGACAGCAAACGATATTCCTGATGAGGATCGTGACTTCTACTTGGAGCGTCGTTATCCAGCATTCGGTAACCTTGTACCACGTGACGTTGCTTCACGTGCTGCTAAGGAGCGTTGCGACCACGGATTCGGTGTTAACAATACAGGTCTTGCAGTATTCCTTGACTTTAAGTATGCTATCCAGCGTCTTGGTGCTGACGTAGTAGCTCAGAAGTACGGTAACTTGTTCCAGATGTACGAGAAGATTACAGATGAGAATCCATACGAGGTTCCAATGAAGATCTTCCCTGCTATCCACTATACAATGGGTGGTATCTGGGTTGACTACGAGTTGATGACATCTATTCCAGGTCTATTCGCAATCGGTGAGGCTAACTTCTCAGACCACGGTGCCAACCGTCTTGGTGCATCAGCTTTGATGCAGGGTCTTGCAGACGGTTACTTCGTATTGCCATACACAATCCAGAACTATCTTGCTGATCAGATTCAGGTTCCAAGAATGAGTACAGATCTTCCTGAGTTCGTAGAGGCAGAGAAGGCAGTTCAGGATAAGATCAACAAGTTGATGAGCATCCAGGGTACAGAAAGTGTTGACTCAATCCACAAGAGACTTGGACACGTAATGTGGGAATACGTAGGAATGGGACGTACTAAGGAAGGTCTTGAGATTGCGATGAAGAAGATCAAGGAGATCAAGAAAGACTTCTGGAGCAATGTTTACATCCCAGGTGAGGCTAACACTCTAAACACTGAGTTGGAGAAGGCATTGAGATTGTCTGATTTCTTGGAGATCGGTTACTTGATGGCTATCGACGGTTATAACAGAAATGAGTCTTGTGGTGGACACTTCCGTGAGGAGTTCCAGACAGAGGAAGGTGAGGCACTTCGTCAGGACGACCAGTACTCATACGTTGCTTGCTGGAAGTACACAGGAGAGAATTCAGATCCTGAACTTTTGAAGGAGCCACTTGACTACGAGGAGACAGAGCGTAAGACTCGTAACTACAAGAACTAATTTCTAGTAAACTTGAAAATTCTGACAAAAATGGGAAAAGAAAAAGAATTAAATATAAAGCTTAAGGTATGGCGTCAGAGAGGTCCTCAGGAAAAAGGAAATTTCGAGTCATACACTTTGGAAGGAATTTCTACAGAGAGCTCATTCCTTGAGATGCTTGACGTTCTTAACGAGCAGTTGGTAAAGGAGAAGAAAGAGCCAGTAGTATTCGATCACGATTGTCGTGAGGGTATTTGCGGTATGTGTTCATTGTATATCAACGGACACCCACACGGAAAAGATACAGAGGTCACAACATGTCAGTTGCACATGCGTCGTTTCAACGATGGTGATGAAATCACAATCGAGCCTTGGCGTTCAGCTGCATTCCCTGTAATCCGTGACTTGATGGTAGACCGTGGAGCTTTCGACAAGATCATGCAGGCAGGTGGTTATACTTCAGTTAACACAGGTGGTATTCCTGACGCCAATGCAATTCCTATTCCAAAACCAGTCGCTGACGAGGCAATGGACGCAGCTTCTTGTATCGGATGTGGTGCTTGTGTAGCAGCATGTAAGAACGGATCTGCAATGTTGTTCGTTTCAGCTAAGGTTTCTCAGTTGGCTCTTCTTCCTCAGGGTAAGGTAGAGGCAGCTAAGAGAGTAAAGGCCATGATCGCTAAGATGGATGAGCTTGGTTTCGGTAACTGTACTAACACACGTGCATGTGAGGCTGAGTGTCCAAAGGGCGTTTCAATCAGCAATATCGCTCGTTTGAACCGTGAGTACATCAAGGCTAAGTTGAAAGACTAATATGGTCTGAAACAAAAATATAGAGGATAGGCGTCATCGCGTCTATCCTCTTTTTAATATAAAAAGGAAACAATAAACTATAAATAATTAACACAACATAATAATATAAATGGACAATAAGACAAAATATAAAGTAATAGAGGCGAAACTGAATGGTGAAATGTCATTCAACAACGGAGGAGAATTCATAGCAGACCTGTTCAGCGAAGACCTTGCGGGAATCGGTTTTGATTCGTTTGAAAATGATGGCGACGTTTTGAAATGCTACGTCGCTGAAGATCTATTTTCAGAGGACGAATTGAAAGGCCTAATTGCAAGTTCAGAACTATATAATAAAATCACATATAATATAGGTGAACTGGAAGACAAAGATTGGAATGAGGAGTGGGAGAAAAACTACTTTCAGCCAATCGTAGTCGCAGATCAAGTAGTAGTATGCAGCGAATTTCACAAGAATGTACCAGAAAGCAAATATAAAATCATCATAAATCCAAGAATGGCATTCGGCACAGGCCACCATCAGACAACAGGGTTAATGATGAAAAACATGCTTGATTGTGACTTTAAGGGGAAAATGGTGATGGATATGGGCTGCGGCACAGCAATTCTGTCGATTTTGGCAGCATATTTAGGTGCGGAAAAAGTGGATGCAGTCGACATTGACATCTGGGCATACGAAAATTCGATAGACAACCTGATAGTCAACAAAGTCGAGGATAAGATCAAAGTAAGACATGGAGATGCCTCCACAGTGGAAGGATTGAATTCCGTCTACGATATATTTTTAGCCAACATCAACCGCAACATATTGCTAAACGACATACCAAGATATGCCAATTCGATCAAGGAAAATGGGAAATTAATTCTAAGCGGATTCTACAAAGAGGACATCCCGGCAATCGAAGAAGTTGCTAAAAAACATAATTTTAGCTTACAATTTGTCAAAGAAAAAAACAATTGGGTGTCAATCTGCATGAATAAGCAAAAGTGTTAGTAAAATAATAGCTTTGAAAGTTGTTTTCCTTAAAAAAAAATATACATTTGCAATCTCTTAAAAAAAGAGAGTTTTTAGTTGTTTAATTCTTAACAAAAACGCTTATGTATTGGACATTAGAGTTGGCGACAAAGTTGGAAGATGCTCCATGGCCTGCGTCAAAAGATGAGTTGATTGACTACGCATCGAGATCAGGTGCTCCATTGGAGGTTATAGAGAACTTGGAAGAGTTGGAGGATGAAGGTGAAATATACGAATGTATTGAAGATATTTGGCCAGATTATCCAAGCAATGAAGATTTCTTTTTCAATGAAGAGGAGTACTAATCTGCTACAGAAAAAATCAAAAAGAGAATTTTTTTTGAATTTTTACACTGATTTTTTTTGTCAGTTACGGCAAAAAGAACTAATATTGCTCTTAAAATCCGTTTTAAACGGGGCAAAAAGGGGGCTGATTCTACTTATATCGCTATTTTTCAGCGATATAATTGCCTATTCGCAATTCAGCAACCTTGATATGTTGAGTGCAGTTTTGGATTGGGAACGAGCTAATCCTTCGTTAATAGCAAGCAACAAGAGAACAAACGTATTGGGAGAGTTTCAATCCCAATGGGTAGGATTTGAGAATCATCCTCAGGATGTATTTTTCAGTTTCAACTCTCACTTGCCAAGCCAACGAGATCAAGCTGCCGGAGTGGTCTTCTCTGTACAGACGGAGGGCTTATGGAAATTCCAGCGATTAGGTTTGGAATATGCTCATCGAATTGAAACAAAGGCAGGCAATCTGTCGTTCGGTTTAGATGTAGGATTCGCGGATTTTAGTTTTGATTACGATAAAGCATCTTCAGGCATTGGAGGAGAAGATGACTATCACAATTTGCAAGATCCTGCACTTAGCAAAGAAGGAGCGAGCGAAGAACAGAATGACATAGTCTTTGACGCAAATTTTGGAATCGGAGCAAAGATTAACAAGTTCGACGTCGGTTTATCAATCCATCACTTGAATGCCGGAAAGGCAGAGATAGTAGAGGGTAAGCCATTCGCTTTGAAACCGACGATGCTTGTGTATGGAGAATACAAGTTGATGACGAGAAGCAAGGCGTTTCTATACAGACCTTCATTAATGGTCAGAAGTGATTTTTCTACGTTACAGGTTGGAATGAACAACTTGTGCACATACAAAGAGAAATTCACAGTCGGCCTAAACACATGGTTCTGGAGTTCGATGGCATTCGCTTTTAGCTATGAAGTCATAAACGGGTTGCAGATTGGTTACGGATATGTGTTACCATTGAATAAAATGATAAGATCCGGTGGTTCGCATGACGTAGTGGTGAGGTACTCGTTTGATTTGAATTTCTCAAAGAAAGACAAGTACAAGAGTGAAAGAATTTTGTAAACAATAAATTTGAAATAAAATTAGTAATTCAAATATCATGAAAAAGCTGTTAATTTTACCAGTGATTGCATTGCTACTCGGCAGCTGTTCCGGAGACGGAGGAGGCGAGTTGGTCGGTGTTTATTCAAAATCATGGAAAGAGCCGTCTCCTTATGGTATGCTTTACATTAAGCGCGGATCCTTTACCATTGGTCAGAACGACCAGGACGCAAACTGGGC
>DCIP01000035.1 GCA_002317115.1 Candidatus Scybalocola fimicaballi | reverse complement strand
TCTTGTTTTTATAAAACTCAACTTTTATGCCTTATCTGAAACCGATGTCTCCATCTGCTCTCCATAAGGATCTCCGTGGCAACCGCATCCAGACTTACATCCGGAGAATGACGCTAACGCCATCGCTGCCATGAATAACGCAATAATTGTTTTCTTCATCAGTTGAGGTTTTTCATGCAGGATGATTAAGCGTTCTGCTCGATTTCAGCGTTCTCTACTTCACCGTATCCTGGGCAAGTCTGTGTCTTACAAGACTCGAAAAACAAAGCAACTGCGAATGCAGCCAAAATTAACTTAATAGCTTTCATATAATTAAAATTTATCATTCTCTATATAGCACTATTATGCTCTAAATCGAGACAAAGTTACTATTTTTCTAAATATAAAGACACAATTATACAAAAAAATGCGTCTAAGTTTTCAACATTTTTTCCTAATGTGATTTGCCAAACTTATGATTTCTTTAACAAAACATCATAAGCTTCTGTTATGGCTCGGAAACGGGCAACTGCGATCTCCCTCTCGTCGTCATTGCATTTTGCAGGCAATGTGTCGGGGTGACATTCCTTAGCCATCCGTCGATAAGCGTTCTTGATGTCGTCAATAGCAGCGTCGCTCTTTAACCCAAGCACTTCGTATGCTTTATTTAAAAGGATATTTGATGCTGGCGACGGTGCTGTTTGTCCATTTGTCTTCTGCTCTAGTTTGCGACATTCGTACTTATATTCAAGGTTGATAAGATCCCATTCGTGAATTAGAAGATAATGGCCTATTCCATGGAGCATTTTCAATTCTGCTTGATTCACACCATTACTCATATATGTCAATGAGAAAAATAAATCAAATAAGGAAAGCCTTTCCTCGTATCTCATTTTTCCATTTATGAGTATCTGCCTTGTTGGATTGAAATATTGTGTTTTGTTGGAAGATATTAACGAATTAAAACGTTCCTCTACTTTTTTACGAAACTTTTCATTCCCCATAAAATAGTTGGTAAGAATGTAATCTGCCACCATCCCCTTTTCCTTGGTGTACGGATATTGTTCAGTATTGTCTTCTTTTAACAATTTTGCACATATACTTAGAATACAACAAACGTCAGAGTTGTAACTCATATTGAAGTCGTCGTTGTCAATCACTTTCGTGCGGAATATGCTTCGGAAAAAACGGAATATGTTATTATTCTCAATTTCTTTAGTGTCGAAACTAATAGTTGTGCCGTTTTGACTAAATATTTTTACTTTATGTTTGGAGACTGTGTCTATCACCTTTTTTGTCTTGACTTCTATTTTTGAAATGTCAGAATAAAGGATTTCTTTCTTCTTTAAGAAAGGAAACCAATGATATGAGATCCTATCTGGATACAATGACATTCTACTCCTCATTATGTGTGTTATCTTAACGATTAATGATATAGCAGCCACTCCTATTGCAAGCATGACTAAAAAATCAAGAGGAAAAATGAGAATCTGAAATACGCGAGACAAATCTCGGAACCAATGATAATCTTTGATGACATAAAATGGCAATATGAGAGAATATGCTGCTACGATGACAAGTATTGCTAAAATATAAGCGATAAACTTTGTTGTACTCTCCGCTGTCAAAGCACCATTATTGTCCAATTTCTTTCTTTGACTGTCAAAAAATAATCTTATATTTTCCTCTATTGCCATGATTTTTAACTTGTTTCTGCAAAGATAACAAAAAAGGGTTGCTTCCCAGCAACCCTTTTTGTGAACATTTTAGAAAAAGATTATTAGTTGTAAGCACTTTCTCCGTGCTCATATACGTCAAGTCCTTCCTCCTCAATTCTCTTCTCAACTCTCAATCCGTGGATCTTGTTCAAGCTGAAGAAGATGATGAAGCCCATTGTTGCAGCCCACAAACCGATTGTAACTGCTCCTGTCAACTGTACTAGGAACATGTCGATGCCACCACCGTAGCAAAGTCCTCCGTCGACTGCGAAGATACCTGTTAGCAATGTTCCTGTGAAACCACATACTCCGTGTACTGAGCTTGCACCTACTGGATCGTCGATCTTAAGCTTGTGCTCGATAAACTCTACAGAGAAGATCATCAATGTGCCACAGATCAATCCGATCAACGCTGCACCTACTGGTGAAACTGCGTCACATCCTGCTGTGATTCCGACCAATCCTGCCAATACACCGTTGAGTGTGAATGACAATGATGGCTTCTTATACTTGATCCATGTGATGAACAATGTTGCAAGACCTCCGATTGCTGCTGCAATGTTAGTGTTTACGAATACCAATGTAGAAGCTGTTGCATCCTCAACTGATGCGATTGCCAACTGTGAACATGGGTTGAATCCGAACCATCCCATCCATAGGATAAATACTCCAAGTGCTGCGATTGTCAAGTTGTGACCAGGAATGGCACGTGCCTTACCGTCTTTGCCGAACTTGCCTACACGTGGACCAAGGATCCATGCTCCTACCAATGCCATCCAACCTCCGACTGAGTGTACGATTGTACTACCTGCGAAATCGTGGAATCCTCCTGTGTAAGAACCAATCTCTAGAGTCGACAACCAACCGCCTCCCCATGTCCAGTGACCGCTGATAGGGTAGACTATAACTGAGATCAATACTGAATAGATCATGTACATGTAGAACTTAGTACGCTCTGCCATTGCACCTGATACGATTGTTGCTGCTGTAGCACAGAACACTGTCTGGAAAATCAAGAATGCGTAGTTTGGAATTCCCATCTCGCTCATACAGTCCTTGAAGTCGATATCGAAGAAGTTTGGTGCTCCTGCGAATCCGCCAGCTCCGAACATGATTCCGTAACCTAAAGCCCAGAACAATAATGTTCCTGCCATGAAGTCGAAGAAGTTCTTCATTAGGATGTTGGCTGTATTTTTGCTTCTTGTAAGACCTGCCTCAACAAGTGAGAAACCTGGCTGCATGAAGAATACCAACATGGCTCCCAATGCCACCCAAAGTGTATTCAATCCGACTACCACTGGATCGATAGGTGCTGACTCTTCTGCTGGTGCTGCTGCAACCTCAGCAACTTGAGCAACCTCGGCAACGGCTGCGCTTGCTGCCTCTGCAGCTGTGGAATCTTGTGCTGTCGCCGGCATAAAAAAGGCTCCAGCCAAAAATACAAGGAGTGCGACGAGGGCTTTCAAACCTTTCGTGCTATGTAATTTTCTTTTCATTTTCGTTTCGTTTTAATATGTGATTATTGATTGATAGGCGGGATCCGTACCGTCGAAATCAATTATTTTGTAAGATGGCAGATGAATAATGTTTAATTTTCCTTCTCTGCGTTGTAAAGCGCGATGTCGCCTCTTTCTCCAGTACGGATTCGGATTGAGTCCTCCACTGGAATGATAAAAATACGACCATCTCCGATCTCTCCTGTCTGCGCTGCCTTCAACACAGCCTCTACAGTCTTCTCTACGTTCTTATCTCTTACAATAACCGAAACCAAAATACGCTCGATGCAGCTTGTATCGTAAACGACACCACGGTAGATACGTCCCTGGCGGCTCTTACCAATACCTCTTACATCGTAGTATGAGAACCATTCGATTCCAGCGTCAAGCAAAGCGTCGCGAACATCGTCGAACTTTGTCTTTCTGATGATTGCTTCAATCTTTTTCATATTATATTCTCGTTTTATGTTCTTAATTTCTTTTTTGAAGGCGTGACAAATTGCGTCCCTTTGACTATGGCAAGACGCAAAGTGTCACGACGCTTCAATTTTTGCTTATTAGAAAGATAGACCTACTACCAAGTGAGTTCTCTCTTCTCTTGGGTTTAGGATCATTTGTGCGAAAATAGGCAATTTGAATTTGTCTGTGATCTCGATGTCCTTGCT
>DCIP01000109.1 GCA_002317115.1 Candidatus Scybalocola fimicaballi | reverse complement strand
TTTGTTGAAGAACAAATAAGAATCCATAAAAAAGGAATAAAAGGTGGCAGAAATGTCGCCTTTTTTATTTTAATGAAGTTGAATTTCCGTTCCACGGTATTAGGATATATTCCCCAACCGTGGAACGGTTGTTTTAATTAGAGCCTATGGTAGATTTTACACGCAAGTGGAAAATCTACCGTAGGGGGAAATAAATGTGTAATAATAATTCCGCATTCCTCATTTCGCATTCATAATTTCATTATATTTGTCTTTGAACAAATTATTATAGCTAGATGAATTCCGTAGTAGATCTACATACTCATACAATCGTGAGTGGTCATGCATATTCCACTCTTTCCGAAATGATTGATGCCGCTCAGAAGAAAGGTCTCAAACTTTTCGGTGTGACGGAACATGGTCCTAATATGCCTGGTTCATGCCAGTCTATCTACTACCGTAATCTATGCGTCGTTCCACGCCAGTATGGTGATATGCGTCTGTTGATGGGTTCAGAGATGAATATCATCGATTTTGCTGGAAACGTGGATTTGCCAACAAGTATCACTCGTACTTTAGATATCCGTATTGCTGGATTACATAGTCGTGCGTTTACTAATGGAACTGTAGCTGAAAATACGGATGCGATAATAAATGCGATGAAAAGGTCCGATGTCGATATTATTTCTCATCCCGTCGACGGTACTGCAGAGCTCGATATCAAGGCTATCGTGCAGTGTAGTGCTGAGACAAAGACGTTGCTAGAACTAAACAATAGTAGTCTTCGCCCTGGTCGTGATAAACCGAAGGCTAGAACGAATTTTATTGAGATGTTAGGTTATTGTAAGCAGATGAATGTGCCTATCATCTTGGGTAGTGATGCCCATATCACCTTTGATGTTGCCAACCATACTTATGCTTACGCTTTGGCGGAGGAGTTGAATTTTCCTGAGAGGTTGATTATGAACGGTGACGATATCAGATTCTTGAATTACTTGGAGGAAATGAGGAATTCAAAGTAATTCATACCTTAGTCTCGCATTACTCTTGTACTCCATTCCACGTAATCACCGCCGAATTCTTTCGCAAGATTCATCACTTCCATTGTCACTGTGGTGATTGACTCAAGATCTGTCTTAGATTTTTTTGTGATAGTGGCTTTCAAGACTCCTTCTTCTTCAATGACCTCGTCAGCGTAGTATTTCCACGTCTTGGCTTTTGCTGAAAATTTATCTGCGTTCTCTCTTTTATCCAAAGGAAATGAGATTAGATGAGATACGATGTGAAGTTTTGAATCCACGTCGCCTTTCGACTGAAGATCCTCAATGATTCGTTGGTTTTGGATCTTCTGATAGTTCCACTGATCAGGGAATAGTTTGCTTTGATAGATTTCCCAGTTTTGGTCGTTATTGATTGAGATATTCATATTTTTGCCGATTTTACCGACAAATTTTGATTTTTCTATCTCCTTTTTCAATTCATCCGTTTTGTAAGTGTAGACGAATATTTCAAGTTTGGTGCTATCCATAGTCGCAGCTACATATGCTGACTTATTTGTTTTATCGTTAGCCAACGATTCAATAGCTGGCTTAACCTTAGATTCAAATTTTACCTTTGCCTCCTCCTCGGTCTTGCATCCTTCACCGTCAAATTTCATAGTACAGCAGATGATACCTTGTGTCGGTTCAACAGCACTTAGTATTGCCATGTCGACGAGAATGAATCTACCGTCATTGCTTTTATAGAATCCCCAGTCGTCACGATAACCATGCCCCACGATTGATTCATCCGAGGTTTTGTTCTCAAACATATGCTTGTAGAAAAGCTGATTTTGGGCTGATGCGGATAGTACCGTCGCCATTATAGCAATAGAGGTAAGAAATCTTTTCATATCATCATCTTTTTTGCAAATATATCTCTCTTTTTCATATTTTCAAAAAATAGGTATCTTTGCATAGTTTAATTGGAACGTAAAATTAAAGAACAATGAAGCTCGCCCTTATAAATTTTACGGACATTTTACGTTAAAAAAATAACACATGGACGGAGAAAACAAAAGAGTAGTTAAGAATGCAATGTGGATGACAGTGTTTCAAGCTGCCAACTACATTATACCAATCCTTCTTATTCCTTACGTTAGCCGAATTCTCGGTGTGGATAGTTTTGGTAAGGTGACTTACATGCAGACTATCGCTCAATATGCCACGATCTTTATCAATTTCGGTTTTGAATATACTTCGACGCGAGCTATTGCCGTCAATAGGGATAATCCAGAGAAACTCCGTTCTATATTCTGGGCAACTATCTATGCTAAGTTGTTATTGACTATTGTTTCTCTACTAGTCTTCCTTCCATATTCCTACACACATAGCCAATCCAACGAGGAATTGGTGATGTATGCCGCTGCGTGGATGATCAACGTTGGTTGGTGGTTATATCCGTCATGGTATTTTCAAGGAGTAGAAAAATTGAGCATCATGAGTGTAGCTAACTTTTTGATAAAAGCTGCAGGTGCGATTTTGGTGGTTATCTGTGTACGTGAGGTTTCAGACAGTGTGAATTATTTGGCATCTTTCTCTTTTTCATACATTGCTGGAGGTTTGATCACTGTGGCTTACTGTGTGAAGAAAGAGGGAATGAGAAGAATAAAGGTGACGGGAGAGATTGTGAAGATGTTGATCGGTGATTCTCTACCAATCTTCTTGGCTTCTGTTTGTTCATCGATTACTCAGGCTTTTGCTGTTACTTACCTTGGTGCAGGCCACGCAACTGAGCACGACCTTGGAATTTATTCAGGAGCATTCAAACTTGTGTTTGCGGCGGTGGCAATGTGTAATTTACCAATCTCAATGGCAATTTTCCCGAAGGTTTCACGTGAATATGAGAAGGATAGGGCAGGGGGTATCCGATATTTCTATAAGACTCTGAAGATTGTGGTTTTGATATCCTTTGGCTTCAGCGTGGGAATGTATATATTCTCCCCATTGGCAGTGACGCTTTTGCTTGGTGAAAAATTCGCAGAGTCGACGGAATTGTTGAGATACTACTCGGTTTGTCCGCTTCTTTGTACCACATCACTATATCTAACAGTGCAGGGATTATACGCAATTCAACGACAGAAGTATGCTACAATTGTTGAGGCTATCGCATTGGCTGTATGTATCGCGTCGACGATAATCTTTAACGAACAATTCGGAGTGAAGGGAGCCGTATGGGCTTTCGACCTTACTGTATTGACGGAGATTGTGTTGTCGTTATCTGTGATATTGGCGATGAACAGGAAGAAATGACGGAAAAACTTGGAAAAGTGTCAAAAATGAGGATTGTTAAGGGCGGGACGCCCTAACCCACCCACAACGCGAGCCCGTAGGGCGAGCGTATAAAGAAAAGCGTGTGTTGGACAACTGCTATATAATCTCCTTCAAAATTTGTATTCCCAGAAGCTGTTTAAATTTTAGTGGAAAATTTTGTTAAGGATCAAAAAGCAGAAGGCTAATTGAATCATTGCGACAGAAGACTCAGAGTAAAATTCGTAATCAATAGTTAGTCTTCTAAAATTTTCAAGCCATGCAAACGAGCGTTCCACA
>DCIP01000127.1 GCA_002317115.1 Candidatus Scybalocola fimicaballi | reverse complement strand
ATCGAGTCTTTGACGAATATATTTTCCTTCTTCAACTCATCAACAGCCGGCAAATCCTTCGGTATATTTAATGGCATATAACCTCCTTAATTAGTTCTATTCGAAAATTCTTTGCAAAGGTAAGCATTTTTTAATACTTTTGAGCAAATTTAGGTGGAGTATGAATAAGTTTGTGATAATAGTAGCCGGAGGCTCAGGATTAAGAATGGGTACGGAAATACCAAAACAGTTTCTGCCAATCGCAGGCAAACCAATCCTTTTGCGCACAATAGATGCTTTCAGAAATGCTGTCGACGGGATTAAAATCATCGTTTGCTTGCCAGCCACACATTTCGACTACTGGCATAAATGCTGCAACGAGTATGGATTCAACACTGACAACATCACTATTGTTGAAGGTGGAAAGACGCGTTTCCATTCCGTGCTTAACGGATTGAATACTATCCAGGAAGACGGTGATGCTCTCGTCGGAGTCCACGACGGAGTTCGTCCATTCGCAACAGCTGAAATGATCAACCGTTTGTATGACGCAGCAGCAAAAGAAGAGGCTGTTGTTCCTGTGGTAGATTCTGTGGATTCAGTACGTATTCTATCGCAAGACGGTGAAAACTCACAGATTGACCGCAGAATGGTGAAACTTGTTCAGACGCCACAAGTGTTTGATTTGAAACTTTTGAAGAAATCATACGGAGTTGGATTCATCGAAACTTTCACCGACGACGCAAGTGTGGTGGAATACAGCGGCCACAAGATTTCGTTGGTTGAGGGTTGTAGAGAGAATATCAAGATCACAACACCTATGGATTTAGCGATAGCGGAGTATATGTTGAGACGTTGACGAAAACGAAGACGAAGACAATTTAAATATAAATTATTAAAGCTATGTCAACAATAAATATTGAAATTGAAGTGCCATCATCAATGCCCTGGTCAAAGAAGGATTTTGTTGAAATGGTAAAAGCATACGCAAAAGCCTTAACAAACGTGAAATTAAAAGACACAAAAGAAGAAAATGCAAAATACGAAGATTTTGTAATGTCGCTTTGTGGAGAAAAGGAAGATTTTGATACTGCAGAAAAAATGTGTAAAGAAATCCGAGAGTCTAGGACATTTAATAAAACACGTAAAATTGCATCTTTTGATGGAAAATAAATACTTAATAGATACGAACATTTGGATTTTCTTACTTCACGGAGACAAAGATATCGCACACAAGATAATCTCAGCAGGAGAAGGAGCATGTTGTTTGTCCATCATAACAGCCTACGAATTAATGTTTGGTGCATATAAATCAGGTAGAGAATCTGAAATATTAAAAGTTAATAATCTGTTAGAAAAGTATCAATCAATTCCACTTGCCAATCCTAATTTATATGCATCAAAAAAATTAGGACTAACAAAGAAAGGTATTATGATAGACGAATTTGATTTTATAATTGCATCTACTGCTATTGAAAACAACTTCATTCTAGTTACTGATAACATCAAACATTTTTCACGATTTGACAATTTAGAGTTGGAGAATTGGAGGAAAAGATAAATTTAGCATTTATTTTGTCGACAGCATTCTACAGAACAAGGGAATTGACCAACTGCCGTGGCATTACGCCAAAGAAGGCAGATGTGTTGAAGGGAGAAATAGAAGTGTTTCGCCCAGAAGACTTGTTGTATTATTTTCCATACAGATACATCGACAGAAGCAAATTCTACACTATCCGTGAAATATCCGGAGCCAACACCTACGTCCAGATTAAGGGCAAGGTGATTTCAATGAAAGCCGTCGGAGTGGGAAGACAGCAACGTCTTACTGCAGAATTTTCAGATGGCAGAGACACGATTTCCTTGGTGTGGTTTCAGGGTGTTCAATATTTCATAGACAGAATTCAAAAAGACAAAGAATATATCATCTTCGGCAAGCCAACAATGTTTGGAGGCAAATGTCAGATTGCCCATCCTGAGATGGACACAATGGAGTCGGCATCCAGAAAACATCTCACCAATGGTCTGATGAGTATGTACAACACGTCGGACAAGATGAAACGTAATTATCTCGATTCATCTGGTTTAAGACAGATTATTATGGATGAGTTGCAGAATCTCAAGACTTCCCCACTCGACGAGACTCTACCAGCCGACATCCGTGAGCGAGAAAATCTTATGGAGCTCAATCGTGCTATCTGGAACATCCACAATCCAGAGAATTCACAGTCCTTAGCAGAAGCTCAATACAGATTGAAATTTGAGGAACTTTTCTATATCCAGCTCAAGATGCAGCGTGCCTACAAGCGTCAGATCAATGAGCACGGACTTATGTTTCCTCGTATCGCAGATTATTTCAACAACTTCTATAACAAGCAGTTGCCATTTCCACTAACTGGTGCTCAGAAGCGAGTTATCAAGGAGATACGTGAGGATGTGCGTACTGGCAAACAGATGAACCGTCTGCTTCAGGGAGACGTGGGAAGCGGAAAAACCCTCGTCGCCACAATGACAATGCTTATGGCTCTCGACAATGGTTATCAGGCTTGTCTGCTTGCTCCGACGGAGATTCTTGCTAATCAGCATTTTGAGACTATCTTTAAGCAGTTGACTCCAATAGGCATCAACGTCGCCCTACTGACAGGTAGCACTAAAGCACCTGTTCGCAAAAAACTCCTTCCGTCGCTAAAATCCGGTGAGACGCAGATTCTGATCGGCACACATGCGATTCTTGAAGATACCGTGGTGTTTAACAACCTTGGTATGGCAATAATCGACGAGCAACACCGTTTCGGAGTGGCACAACGCTCAAAGCTATGGCATAAGAACACGATTCCGCCTCATATTCTTGTGATGACGGCGACACCGATTCCCCGCACCTTGGCTATGACGCTGTATGGCGACCTTTCCGTCTCCGTGATTGACGAGTTGCCTCCAGGCAGAAAGCCAATCCAGACATACCATCAGTACGATACTAACAGGGAGAAACTATACCATTTCATGCGTATGGAGATTGCCAAAGGACGACAGGTGTACGTGGTGTTCCCGTTGATTAAAGAGAGTGAAAAACTTGATTTCGAGAATCTTACCGCAGGTTACGAGCGACTTTGTGCTGTTTTCCCTCAGCCACAATATAATATATGTATGGTTCACGGCAAGATGACGCCAGAGGAGAAAGACGAGAACATGCAGAGATTCGCGTCGGGCCAGGCAAATATTATGGTTGCGACGACGGTGATTGAAGTTGGAGTGAACGTGCCAAACGCCAGCGTGATGGTGATAGAGAGTGCAGAGCGATTCGGACTCAGCCAGCTCCACCAGTTGAGAGGCCGAGTAGGACGTGGTGCAGACCAGAGCTACTGCATCTTGGTGACAGACGTTAAGTTGGCGAAAGAGACCATGCGCAGAATGGAGATCATGACACGCACCAACGACGGATTCGAGATCGCCGAAGCCGACCTTCGTCTGCGTGGAGAAGGAGACATAGAAGGCACACAACAGAGCGGAACACCGATGAAGATGCGTATCGCCAACATCGCCACCGACGGAGTGATCCTAATGCGTGCGCGTGACGCGTCGATCAACATCATCGCAAACGATCCCGATTTGAAGTCGCCAGAGAATCAGATCTACGTGAATCAGCTCGCACACCTGGCAAGAGAGCTGAATGTTTGGGGAAATATATCTTAATGCATAATTCATAATTCGCATATCTCGTAGAGACGCACGGTCGTGCGTCTTTAATACTAAATTTAAGACAAACATGATCAACGAATATATAAAGAATGCTGGCATTGCCCAGCTAAACGAAATGCAGGTGAAGATGCAGGAGGCCTATCCTAAGAAGGACGCTATCCTGCTACTCTCTCCTACCGGTTCGGGAAAGACACTTGCTTTCCTTCTTCCGCTTTGTGCCGACGTGGTGAAAAACGGTTCGACAGCATTGATTCTGTCACCGTCGCGTGAACTGTCGCAGCAAATATTTGAAGTGTTACGCAGTTTGAAATCAGGCATCAAGGCAACGCTACTATGTGGAGGCCACTCAACAGCCGAGGAGGAGAAACGACTACGTGAGAAGCCATCCATCGTGATTGGCACACCAGGTCGTGTGCTCGACCACATCCGTCGACAGACATTTGCAGCGTCGACAATCAACACATGGGTAGTGGATGAGTTTGACAAGGCTCTGGAAATGGGATTCTCATCAGAGATGCAGAGCATCAACGACAGTTTGACATCAGTAGACAAACGCATCTTCGTCTCAGCCACAAGCAGCGTCGACATCACTCCATGGACAGGAGAAAAGCCAGTGGAGACGCTGGATTTCACGACCGAGACTCCCAACGACAACCTAAAGTTGATGCGAGTAACGTCGCCAGAGAAAGACAAACTCCCTACACTACAGGGACTTGTGACTACATTCAACAACGAGAGCACCATCGTCTTCTGCAACTTCCGCGACACAGTGGAACGCGTGGCAACAGCGTTGGAGAAAGACGGACACGACGTCGTGGTGTACCATGGCAAACTTGAGCAGAAAGACCGAGAGCGAGCACTATTCATGTTTGCGTCAGGCTGTTCGGCAATCCTCGTCACAACCGATT
>DCIP01000210.1 GCA_002317115.1 Candidatus Scybalocola fimicaballi | reverse complement strand
AAAATGAAAGTAGTCGTCATCACTCCGGAGAATCCTTTCGACTGTGAGACGGAGCAGATCAAACGAGTGATTGGCTGCGGTGTTTTTCGTCTGCATCTCCGTCATCCTAAGGCTGACGAGCAGACGTTGAGATGCATCATCGAGGGGTTGACAGCAGAGGAGAGAAAGAAGATTGTGCTTCACGACTGCTACAATCTCGTCGACGAATATAATCTTGGAGGGGCTCATCTGAACGGCAGACATATAAACGTTGACGTTAACCTTGACGATGACACGCACGTCAGAGAATCGTTTTTTTGTTCCCGATCGTGTCATTCGTTGGAGGAGGTTGCGACGTCGAAAAATTTGCAATACTGCTTTTTGAGCCCAATCTTCGACAGCATCAGCAAAGTGGGTTATGCCTCAAACTTCACTCCAGAGGTTTTGATGCAAGCCAAAGCAGATGGAATCATCAACGAAAACGTGATTGCGCTTGGAGGCATCACCGTCGACAAACTTGATCAGGTTCGTGAATACGGATTCGGAGGCGTCGCCATTTTGGGAAGTGCCTGGAAAGACGGAATTGCGCAAATCGAGATAATTAAACAAATGATGGTGTAGTGCCGTGTCTTACCATGACACGGATGGATAAAATACAGAAAAATATGAATCTAATGCAGATGCGAGCTTTCTCGCTACAACTTATAACTCATCCCGTCAACGGAATGTCTGAGATCGAGGGAGCCAAACTTGCCCTTGAGGGTGGTTGCAAATGGGTGCAACTACGAATGAAGGACACTCCTGTGGAGGAGGTGAAGAAGGTGGCACTTGAACTGTTGCCGCTATGCAAGCAGTATAATGCAGTGATGATCATCGATGATCACGTGGAGCTTGCGAAAGAAGTCGGAGCCGACGGTGTTCACCTTGGCAAAATGGATATGAATCCTAAAGATGCACGCACTATCCTTGGCGACGGGTTCATCATCGGCGGCACATGCAACAGTTTCGAGGATATCCTTGCCATCAAGGACGACGTCGACTATATCGGCTGCGGGCCATTCCGTTTCACTACGACAAAGAAGAAACTTGCTCCTGTGCTTGGCCTTGAGGGTTATCAGGAAATCGTGTGGAAATGCCGAGAGAAAGGAATCAACATTCCTATCGTGGCAATCGGAGGCATCACCAAGGACGACATCCGCAAAGTGCTTAATGCCGGTCCAAACGGCATCGCCATCTCAGGAGGAATTCTTTCGGCAGCCGATCCAAAGGTAGAGACAGAGGAAATTTTGAAGATTATTGAAAAATGTTTCTGATTCTGTTTTGTGGCTGACGTTATAACGTCAGCCACAAAACAGACTTATAAATGAAAATAAAAAAACAATATAGAAATGAGCAAACTTATAATAGCTGGCAGAGAGTTCAACTCTCGCCTTTTCCTTGGAACAGGAAAATTCAGCAGCAATGATTTGATGAAGGAGTCGATCATCGCATCAGAGACAGAGATGGTGACTGTAGCCATGAAGCGTATCTCTCTTGGCGACGCGAATGATGATATGCTAAAGCACATCGTAGACAAAAATATCCAGTTGCTTCCAAACACAAGTGGAGTGCGCGACGCAAAGGAGGCTGTCTTCGCAGCTAAGATGAGTCGTGAGGCATTCGGCACTAACTGGCTAAAACTTGAGATTCACCCAGATCCACGTTATCTATTGCCAGACTCAATCGAGACATTGAAGGCGACAGAGGAGTTGGTGAAACTTGGATTCGTGGTGTTGCCGTATTGCCAGGCAGACCCAGTGCTTTGCAAGAGACTTGAGGAGGCAGGAGCCGCAACAGTGATGCCGCTTGCAGCGCCAATCGGTTCAAACAAAGGTTTGCGTACAGAGGATTTCTTGAGAATCATCATCGAGCAGAGCAACGTGCCAGTGGTAGTCGACGCAGGTATCGGAGCACCAAGTCACGCAGCAGCAGCCATGGAGCTTGGAGCCGACGCATGTTTGGTAAACACAGCCGTTGCAGTGGCAGGTGATCCAGTACGCATGGCGAAGGCATTCCGTGACGCCGTCATCTGTGGCCGTGAAGCATACGAAGCTGGTCTTGGTGCAGTGACAGCAGGAGAGGCTGTAGCGAGCTCACCATTAACATCATTCTTGGGATAATGTTTTGTTTTTCATGATATATCACGAAAAACAAAACATAAAATTAATTGATACTATGGCAGATAAAAAAACAACTCATTACGCTAAGCGTGAGAAATTCTATATGCAAGGCGAGATGTTCCCAGACGTTAAGGTGGGAATGCAGAAGGTGAATCTAACACCTACTGTGAATGTAGACGAGGACGGAAAAAGGACTGTGACTGAGAATGCCCCCGTCTTCATCTATGACACATCAGGTCCGTTCTCGGATCCGAACATCACCGTCGACCTAAAGAAAGGTATCGAAAGATTCCGTGAGAAATGGATCGTCGGACGTGGCGACGTGGAGCAGCTACCAGAGATCACATCTGAGTATGGAAAGATGCGTCTTGCCGACAAGAGTCTTGACCATCTTCGTTTTGAGCATATCGCATTGCCTTACCGTGCCAAGAAGGGTGCCAACATCACTCAGATGGCTTACGCTAAGGCTGGCATCATAACTCCTGAGATGGAGTACGTTGCCATCCGTGAGAATATGAACTGTAAGGAACTTGGCATCGACACTTACATCACTCCTGAGTTTGTACGCAAGGAGATCGCAGAAGGTCGTGCTGTGCTTCCTGCCAACATCAACCACCCTGAGAGCGAGCCTATGATTATCGGCCGCAACTTCCTTGTGAAGATCAACACTAATATCGGAAACTCTGCCACTACATCCACTATCGACGAGGAGGTGGAGAAAGCCGTATGGAGTTGCAAGTGGGGAGGAGATACACTTATGGATCTTTCTACAGGTGCTAACATCCACGAGACAAGAGAGTGGATCATCCGCAACTGTCCAGTGCCAGTTGGTACTGTGCCTATCTATCAGGCTCTTGAGAAAGTCGACGGTAAGGTTGAGGATCTTACTTGGGAGATCTACCGCGACACATTGATTGAGCAGTGTGAGCAGGGAGTGGACTACTTCACTATCCACGCAGGTATCCGTCGCCACAATGTTCATTTGGCAGACAAGAGATTGTGCGGAATCGTTTCACGTGGTGGATCGATCATGAGTAAGTGGTGCTTGGTTCACAACCAAGAAAGCTTCCTATACGAGCATTTCGACGATATTTGTGATATTCTTGCACAGTACGACGTCGCTGTTTCTCTTGGCGACGGTCTTCGTCCAGGCTGTACAGCAGACGCCAACGATGAGGCTCAGTTTGCTGAACTTGACACTATGGGTGAACTTGTGCTTCGTGCATGGGAGAAGAACGTACAGGCATTCATCGAAGGACCAGGTCACGTGCCAATGCACAAGATCAAAGAGAATATGGAGCGACAGATCACACACTGCCATAATGCACCATTCTACACACTTGGCCCACTTGTGACTGATATTGCCCCTGCTTACGACCATATCACATCAGCCATCGGAGCCGCACAGATCGGTTGGCTCGGCACAGCTATGCTTTGCTACGTCACACCAAAGGAGCATCTTGCATTGCCTAACAAGGATGATGTGCGTGTAGGAGTAATCACATATAAGATTGCCGCTCATGCAGCCGACTTGGCCAAGGGACATCCAGGTGCAGCCATCAGAGACAACGCACTTTCAAAAGCCCGTTTTGAATTCCGCTGGAACGACCAATTCCACTTGTCTCTTGACCCAGAGAAGGCTCGTGAGATCTTCGAGGAGGCTCACCACACAGATGGAGAGTACTGCACAATGTGTGGTCCGAACTTCTGTGCAATGAGATTAGGACGAGATGCACTGAAAATTAAATAATTCACAATTCATAATGCATAATTCATAATTAAGGGCATGAAGAATCAAGACAATAATGCGATACTCAGTAAGAGTAAGAAATTTGCGATTCGTTGTGTAAATCTCTATAAATACTTATGTAAGGAGAAAAGTGAATTCGTAATGTCAAAGCAGCTTCTTAGAAGTGGCACAAGCATTGGTGCTAATATCAAAGAAGGAGTAAGAGCCCAATCAAAAGCAGACTTTTATGCAAAATTATGTATTGCTCTAAAAGAGGCTTCTGAAACAGAATATTGGCTTGAAATTCTACATGAAACTGATTATATTTCAAAAGACCATTTTGAAAATATCAATGCAGATTGTACAGAATTATTAAAATTATTGACTTCTATATGTAAGCATAAAGAAGAGGAAAAAGCATCATAACAAAACAATTATGAATTGTGAATTATGAATTATGAATTTATAAAATACGCTCCCGCTCTAATAGTAGCACTAATCTGGGGATCAACCTTCGTCATTTCGAAATCAATTCTTGAGACGGGGATAACTCCAGTGCAACTCATCTTCTGCAGGTTTGTGTTGGCATACATCGCATTATGCGTCATGTGTCCCAAACCCTACAAGATGGAGAAGACACTCACAGAGCTAAAGATGTTCTTGATCGGTTTGACGGGAGGAAGCCTTTACTTCTTCCTTGAGTACAACGGATTGAAGATGTCGAGTGCCACCAACGTCGGGCTGATATGCGCGACAGTGCCAATCGCCACAGCCCTACTCTTCATCATCCTTAGATTGATGAAGCCGACGAGAGGATTCATCATCGGCAGTATGGTGGCGTTGGCAGGAGTGGCTTGCGTCGTGCTAAATGGAATGTTGGTGCTCAATTTAAGTCCATTAGGCGATTTCATCACCTTCCTGGCAGTTTTTTCGTGGGCAGTCTACTCTCTCCTATTGACGAAGATGCCAAAGGAAGTGACAGAGTTGCAGACCACACGTCGACTTTTCTTCTACGGAGCATTGACAATTCTACCGGTTGTGCTATTGGAGAGCGACGCACCGTCGCCAGCAGAGATATGGGGAAAGATGAATTGGACTCATATACTCGGCACAGCCTATTTAGGACTCGTGGCGAGCGGTGCAAGCCTTTGGTTGTGGAACGTATCGTTCAGAACGATTGGTGCAGCCAAGACCAACAACTTCCTATATCTGCTTCCGATTGTGTCAGCAGCGTCGGCAGCCATTTTCTTCTCCAAAGAAATTACGATTTGGGTTGTGGCTGGCACATTGCTGATATTCATAGGTTTAATAATTGCAAACAATAAACAAAACAAATAACAAGGTATGTTTTCAGATGAATTAGAGAAGATTTCGTGGGATGAGACAACGAAATCCATCTATGCAAAGACAGACGCTGATGTACGTCGTGCCTTGGCGAAAGACAGACTAACTGTCGACGATTTCATGGCTCTTATATCGCCAGCCGCCGAGCCCTATTTGGAGCAGATGGCAGCGAAGAGCCGACAGATCACGCTTGAACGATTCGGAAAAACCATTTCGATGTTCATACCGTTGTATCTTACAAACTCATGCACCAACTCATGCGTATACTGTGGATTCCACATCCAGAATCCTATGGCTCGCACAATTCTAACAATGGAAGAGATTGAGAATGAGTTTAAGGCAATCAAAAAGCTATCCCCATTCGAGAATATTCTGTTGGTGACAGGAGAGAACCCAGCAAAAGCCGGAGTTCCTTATCTTGCCAACGCCATCGACATTGCTAAGAAATATTTCGCCAACATCAAGATTGAGGTTATGCCATTGGACGTGGAAGGCTATTCCACACTTTGCGACCACGGTTTGAGCGGTGTCATCTGTTTCCAGGAGACATACAACAAAGCCAGATACAAAGTGTACCATCCAAGAGGTATGAAATCCAATTTTGAGTGGAGACTGAACGGATTCGACCGTATGGCCCAAGCAGGTGTTCACTCCATCGGCATGGGAGTATTGGTCGGATTAGAGGACTGGCGTACAGACATGACCATGATGGCTCATCACGTCCGCTATTTGGAGAAGAACTACTGGAAGACAAAGTACAGTGTCAATTTTCCACGTATGCGTGTGGCAGAAAACGGAGGATTCCAGCCTAACGTCATCATGAGCGACAAGGAACTTGCACAGTTGACATTCGCCTTCCGTATCTTCGACCACGATATCGACATCAGCTACTCCACTCGTGAGCCAGCCAACATCCGTGATAACATGGCCACACTCGGAGTCACAACAATGTCGGCGGAGAGCAAGACTGAGCCAGGAGGCTACTTCACATATCCACAAGCGTTGGAGCAGTTCCACGTCTCAGACGAGCGTACAGCCGTTGAGGTGATGGCAGCGTTGAAGAAGATGGGTAGAGAGCCAGTTTGGAAAGACTGGGATCAGGTTTTGCAATAATTTGTAATGCATAATTCGTAATTCATAATTGTCGGTACAATCCTACTTTGGTGGGGATTCCGTCTACATATTTCTGAAAATGAAATAAGGTTTATGTTGTCTAACAAATAAGCAAATAGGCACAAATAAGCAAAAAAAAGTTTATTTGTGCCTATATTATTTTCAACTTATTTCCATTCAAAATTCTCTTTTCCGGCTCCGATTTCAAAATGTAGTTTGACGATGCCAAGATCCAACTTTGTGTATCCAGCCAGCGAGAATCTCGTTTTTGCCTTAACCTTATGTTTGCCACCAGTCTCACCAAGATACTCAATATAGAATTTCTGCTGGTTGACTGCGGTCGGAGCCAAACGTGCCATCTCCACTCCCCTATTAAACCATTCTGGAGTTGTGCTGCTCGCATTACTCAAATCGGCAATCGAACGATGTTTACGCTCCGTACCCTGTGTTTCACCGTAGCCCACAGCAATATAGCAGACGATTTTCTCACCGTCGGCAAGCGAATAAGTACCATCGACCTTCTTATATGTCAAACCAGCCCAACAAGTGTTCAATCCAAGTTGTTGGGCAAGAAGAACAAGCTGCTCACCATAGTAGCCAGCCCTCTCGTCTAGATCATCCGACTTCTTGCCAGCCACGACGAAATAATTAGTGATTCCACCAAAAACGCCATAATTCAAAATACCGTTGAATCCTTTAGGCTCATTAGTGACGAACTGAATATGCAGATTGCCTTCCGCATTGAGTTCCTTGATTTTCTGACTAAGAGTCGAGATAACATCTTCAGGAAGAGGAATATTCTTATATTTTCTCACCGAGTGGCGAGCCTGTATAGCTTCAATTAGTGTCATAGAAAAAATTTATTTTGTTTAGACGCAAAGATAGGAAATTGACGTAATCAAAAAAAACAGTTAATATCTTCAATGAAAAAATGCGTTCATCGTTAGGATGCAATTTTCATTTGCTTTATATTTGTAGTTGTGTGAATTAGCCATCAGATACGGCTGAATGAAAAATAGAAAGTAAGACAAATGAAAAAGATAGTATCACTTATAATCATGGCATTTATAGCTGTCAGCAGCTATGCTAAACCAGATTTTACGATTCCTGAGATCGAGAAATACGAGAATGCCGAGCAATGCAAGAAAGACAACGACATTGTGTACAAATCTGCAAAATACTATTTGTCGACAAATCTGCAAGACGATAAGTACGAGGCTATATCAGCAGCCAAATACATGTGGATATGGACACAAGCTTCTGAGGACATAGTGTTCAAGATCAGTCCAAGAAGAAGTCCATATTTGAAATGCAAGAATGAAAACAGAGCCGTACAGATGTTGGGGGCATATCTCTCAGGCTGCATAATATACTGTTTGGACAACAAACATCGTGATCATGATTTCGACATGCACTATTTCGCCATTTCCCAAATGTTGACTTATTACGACAAGAACAAGGCTGCAATAGGAAATGAAAGAGCAATGAATAAGATGCTTAAAGATTTCAAAAGCGGCAAGCTAAAAGAGAAAGAACAAAATAAATTCAATAAGAAATAAACCCAATCAGTTAAAGCTGACTTATATGCAAGGGGCAGGTATAACACCTGCCCCTATATTTTTTGCGAACTATTTGTGTGATCGCAACAATATTAACGTCTTATATTGAAAATAAATCCGTAAATTTGCGTCAAAATATGAAAAAACAAAGATGAACGACTTAGCTTATATATACAAGTATCCACATCCTGCGGTGACTGCAGACTGCGTAGTGTTTGCGATCGACGGCAAAGCACTCAACATATTGTTGATCAAAAGAAACCTTGAGCCATACATGGGAGCATGGGCGTTGCCAGGAGGATTCATCCGTATGGACGAGACAGCAGAAGAGGGTGCGTTGCGTGAATTGAAAGAGGAGACAGGAGTTGAAGATATTTATTTGGAACAACTTCACACATTTACAGCAATCGGACGTGACCCACGTGTAGATGAGATCACAGGTGTACCAGAAAGAGTGATGACCATCGCATTCATGGCATTTATCCGCCAGGATGATTATTCTGTAGTGGCTGGCGACGACGCCGCTAACGCACAATGGTTTCCAGTGAACAATTTGCCTGAGCTTGCTTTCGACCACAGGGAAATCATACACATGGCATTAGGCCAGTTGCGCAACAAGATCATGTATGAGCCGATCGCATTCCGTCTGCTAAACAAGAAATTCACAATGACACAGCTCCAGGTGATCTACGATGCTGTGTTTGAGTCGTGCGCATACGTTCTCGACAATAAAAAAGAATACAAGCCATTGGACAGACGCAATTTCCAGAAAAAGATGCTTTCCCTTAAATATGTTGTTCAGATAAATGAGTTTTCAAAGGGAGTTGGACGTCCAGGCTATCTTTTCACTTTCGATGAAAAAGAGTACAAGATTCAGCTTGATGAGAAAAAAATGTTTGTATTCCGCAAATAATATAATACAAGCAACTTGGCAAACGACGTAAAGATTATATAAATTCTACATTTTGTCATATTAAAAAAAGTGTGTATTTTTGCAAAATATATCACTTAACTTGCATATATCTTGTATAAATGAAAGCGACGTTACGCTATTTAATAATATTTATTTCCGCTATTCTGTTGTCGGCATGTGTTCACAACACACAACCGTCGGCTGAATATGTCAGCGATAGCGGCAGAGTGTTCGGTACTTTCTATAATATAAAGTATAAGTCAAATGGCAAAGATGTGAAGACGGAATATCTTGAGGCTCTTGCCAACGTCGACACTGCATTGTCCACTTTCAACAAGCAATCTACAATCACCCGCGTCAACCTATCTTCCGACTCTGTCCTTTTGAGTGAGAAAGATTCGTTATTCCTGACTGTCTACAACAGAGCGTGTGAGATTTCCACAATCACAAACGGAGCTTTCGACATCACCGTCGCTCCACTTGTCAACGCATACGGCTTTGGATATGATCCGGATCGTTCGACTCCAGACAGTGTGATCGCAGAATTGAAAAAGATCGTAGGCTGGAAGAAGGTGGTTTTATGCCAATCGGGATATATCAAGAAAGAAAACCCACAGATCAAATTAGACGCATCGGCTATTGCCAAAGGTTTTGGTTCCGACGAGGTGGCTCGCGTCCTACGCAACAACGGCATCAACGACTTCATGGTTGAGGTCGGAGGAGAGGTTGTCTGCAGCGGAGTCAACGACAAAGGAAACGTCTGGAGCATCGGCATCAACAAGCCTATCGAAGACAGCACAATGCAGCATACAGCTGAGATTCAACGTGTTGTGCAGCTCGACGGGAAATCATTGGCAACAAGTGGAAACTATCTGCAATATTACTACAAAGATGGTGTGAAATACGCGCACACTATCGATCCTCGCTCTGGCAAACCAGTCTGCCATACACTGCTAAGCAGTTCTATCATCGCAGACGACTGCATGACCGCCGACGCTTTGGCAACATCATGCATGGTGTTTGGCGTGGATTCAGCAATGTCACTTATCGAATCCCTACATAACGTAGAGGGCTATTTTATATATTCCGGAGAAAACGGAGAGTATCTGGAAAAACAGACAAATGGATTTAAATTCAAACAATAATGAAGCTTAACCTGAAAACTATCATATTGGGAATTCTGTTGAGTTCATTCTCATTCAACGCCTCAGCCAAAGGGTTTACTGGCGTGGATGACCCTGAATTCAATAAATATATATCTGCCGCAAAACAGTATCCATCCGAACTTGTCGGAGAGGATGCAATAAGAATGAAAGGTGGCGACGTCACTGTCACTTTCACTGTCAACAAGGACGGACATATTTCAGATATCAAGCCATCGTGCAAATGCAATCCGCAACTTTTGAGAGAGGCAAGAAGCCTTTTTGAAACAATGCCAAACTTCGAGCCAATCAAAATCAAGGGGGAGGCTCAGACAGTCACATTGAAGACAAAAGTCAGCTATGCGTTGAACACGAATGAGAAGCAACGTGAGGCAGCACGTCCGAAAGACTACGTTTTCATCGACACATTGATTGATGATTATTCACGAGTATTGGTCAAAGGCAAGTGGAATTTCGTTTATAAGAACGGCACCGACGTCTTCCCATACAACTACGAATATATGCAGCATTATCCCGACGGCACTGTACGCCTTCGTCACAACGACAAGTGGGGATTGATGAACTGCAACAACGAGGAGCTTATCCCTCACGAATACGACGAGTTGTACTACTACGAAGAGGGTTATTCCCGCGTCAAGAAAGACGGAAGATGGGGATTAATCAACAACATGGGCAAGACCATCGTACCTTGCCGCTACGACACAATCGGATTGTTCGGAATGGAGACATCTTTCGACGAGACATTTGACGAGTCGATAATCAAAGAAGGTCCGGTGATGAAAGATTTGGCTTTTGCAAGACTTGCTGGCAAATGTGGATTCATCAACAAGAACGGAAAGCACGTAATCGACTGTGTTTACGACACTTTGCTTAAATTCCGTCCCGGCTATGTTGTGTTTGTGCAGAACGGAAAGAAAGGTTTGGTTAACGATTTAGGCAAGACAATCATCTCCGCTCGTTACGACGACATGAGTTATTTTCTATCACATGTTGCTCTCGTAAAAACAGGAGCTCTATACGGTTTGGTGGATGAGCTTGGACAGTCGGTGATTCCATGCAAATACGACTCCATCATGCGTTTCGAGAACAGCACGGATGTATTGTTGGTGAAGAAAAACGGCAAACTTGGAATCTACGACTTAGGAGGTTTCCCTATCATAGAGTGTGCATACGACTCAATCTATGCCAACAAGAGCAAGAGAAACAATGTCATCTTGATAAAAAACGGCATGAAGGAGGAGAGCATTGTTTACTACGAGCCTTCAACCAAAGTCGACGATCCAACAAAGCTTATCCGTTTCGAGCAGAACAACCTATACGGATTGTTGACTCCAGACCGCCAGGCTATCTATGTGAACCCAATCTACGAGTTTATCGACGTCTTCTACAACGGTTTGGCTATAGTCAAGAAAGATGGCAAGTGGGGAATGATAAACAGCCTTGGCAAAGAGGTTGTTGAGCCACAATACGACTACATCAACCCGTACAGCTGCGGATTCGCCCGTATAGCCAAGGGCGACAAGGTTGGATTCCTAAACGACCAATTCAAGGAGGCGATATCTCCAAGTTTCAACCACGCATACCCATTCAAGGATGGCCTTGCGATGGTCAACAAGAAATATTACATCGACACAAATGGCAAAAAATCAGAGAAACTGGTAGAGGGAATCGTCTCTGTCGGAACATGCTCTGAAGTGCCAAACTTTATGAAAGAAGTCTTCCCTGGCTATGAATGTGTCTCGCTTTATCCAGGCGACGAATGCGACAAACCAGCAAAGAAGGAAGACCCAAAGAAATAACTACAGATGAGATTCGACGAATTAGATTTTGAACCGTCGCTACTTGACGGTATAGACGCCATGAACTTCCAGGAGATGACTCCTGTGCAAGAGAAGGCAATGCCAGTGGTGATGGAAGGTAAGGATTTGATAGCCTGTGCTCAGACAGGTACAGGAAAGACAGCCGCATACCTATTGCCGCTAATCAACCAATTGCTTAGAAAACCATCACACGACAAAGTACGTGCCATCATCATGGCTCCGACTCGTGAGTTGGCTCAACAGATCGACCAGCAGTTGGAAGGAATCTCATACTTCGTATCCATCTCATCAGTAGCCGTTTACGGTGGCAACGATGCCTCAGCCTACGAGACACAGAAGCAGGCAATGAAGAACGGTACGGATATCGTGATCGCCACACCAGGCCGTTTGATCTCACATATCAAGATGGAGAACGCCGATTTCTCAGGCGTGGAGCATTTCATCTTGGATGAGGCCGACCGTATGCTCGACATGGGTTTCTACGACGATATCATCTCCATCGTGAAGCAGTTGCCAGTGAAACGCCAGACAGTGATGTTCTCAGCAACAATGCCAGCCAAGATCAAGAAATTGGCAGAGACAATCCTTCATGAGCCAGAATTTGTCAACGTCGCAATCTCCAAACCTGCAGAGGGAATCACTCAGCAAGCCTACATCTGCTACGAGACTCAGAAACGTATGTTGGTGCAGAAGTTGTTGGCAAACAACAGCGTCGACAAGACAATCATCTTCTCATCGTCGAAACAGAATGTGAAAGACGTATATAACGCTCTTCTTCGCATGAAGATCAAGGTCGGAGCCATGCATTCCGATTTGGATCAGGCAGTGCGCGACGAAGTGATGCTCGACTATAAGAGTGGCAAAATCAACGTGATTGTAGCCACTGACATTCTTTCCCGTGGTATCGATATCGAAGGTATCGACATGGTAATCAACTACGATGTGCCTCACGACGCGGAAGACTATATCCACCGTATCGGCCGTACAGCACGTGCCAACCGTCAGGGAGTGGGTATCACATTCGTGTCGGAGAAAGACCAGGACAAGTTTGGAATGATCGAACAGTTCTTGGAGAAAGAGATCGACAAGATGCCATTGCCAGAAGAACTTGGTGAAGGTCCAGCGTACGAGCCAAGATTGAAGGCTAAGGGAAGAAACAGAAGAAGAAACGTTGACGTTAACGCTAACGTTAACAACAACCATAACGAAAACCGCAATGGCAATCGTAATGGAAACCGAAACAACCATAACAGACCACATAACAACAATCATCGTGGTCCACGTCCAAATGGCCAACTAAACGGGAATGACGGTCAAAACGTAGGTGCTTCTGTGCCTGTCCAAAGTCAGCCACAACAATCGGGAAACATTCAGAATCAACAGAACGGTGAGCAGAAACCAAGAAGATTCAACAATCACCGTCGCCATTATAATAACCATCGTAACAATAATAATGGCCAGAATCCTCAGCATGGCAATCATCCTAAGGATGATTCCGTAGGTTGATTATTATAACTTTAATAACATGGCAAAACACAACATATTATTCGTTTGTTTGGGCAACATCTGTCGTTCGGCTGCAGCAGAGGCTGTGATGAAGAAGATTGTCGACGACAAGGGAGAGTCTGCTGATTTCAATATCGACTCTGCCGGCATCTTGAGTTACCATCAAGGTGAGCATGCCGACCCACGTATGATATCATTCGCGTCGCGCCGAGGCTACGACGTCACATCAATAAGCCGACCAGTCAAGACAGCCGACTTTGACAATTTCGACCTGGTGATCGGTATGGACAACACCAATATCGACGATCTTCACGACCGTGCTGCCACTGTGGAGCACACACAGAAGATCCACAAGATGACCGAGTTCTGCAGAAGTTTCACCAACGACTATGTGCCAGACCCTTACTATGGAGGAGCGGATGGTTTTGAACTTGTGCTCGACCTTCTTGAAGATGCGTGCAAGGGATTATATGAAAAACTAAAAAAGGATAACTTATAAGAAGAGGCTATGAAAGATGCCAAAACATTCAGCATAAAGACAATTGAAAATGCGTCCATCGCAATTTTCTTCGTTGTCATATTTGCTTTGACAGCAATATACGAGCAGTCGTATCTATATGCACTTTCCGACTATACCCTATACTTGGATAGTGATCCATTCCGCTCCATCATCTTTTCATACGGAGCAGGAACCCTTAGTTTTGCAGCAAGATTCATCACACAGTTTTTTGCATCACCGATATTCGGTGTATTCGCTGTATCAGCCACACTCACAGCCATTTACGCAGTGTTGTTGAAGGGAGTGACAAAGCAGACGAACGCCAAGAAGATCGGTATGGCGGCAGTTCCAACCCTTACATTATACGTCGCAATATGCAATCTTGAATATCTTCTTTTCGATAAAGTCGACGGTTCGGTTGTGATGTCGCTATTGCTTGGAAGCCTCATCGCAGTGCTTTTGGCATGGTGGATGCAGATAGAGAATAGGATTTCATTGTACCTATCGATTGTAGCTGCGGAGTTTTCCTACTTCGCAATCGGAGTTTTCTCTCCGTTAGCAATGCTGATTGGAGCGACGTCGTACATTAAGAGAGACAATAAGATAGCGATGATGCTTGCCGGAATCGGGTTGGCATCATGGTTTGGATTCAACTATTTGACATCGACACAGCTTCACTACGAGGTCTACTCAATAGCGATGTTTGCTCCACTTTACGTTCAGCATTCAAGTTCATTCTTCTTTTATTCACTTGTAGCTATGGCACTGATGATTGCATATCCATTTGTTGCCAACAGATGCCAAGACGAGGCAGAATTGCCAGTAAAGAAGATTTTGAGTCCAGGAATCGCATTTATCGTTGTCATTGTAATCGCAAAACTATGTTGTTACAACGACGAAACCTTTCATAAGATCCTTCGATTGCAGCAATTGGAAAACGAGGACAACTGGGCTGAGATGATCAAGGAGGCAAGAGAGACAGAACATCCGACATCCGACGTCTACGCCTACTATGTGGAAGCATTGATTGCGAAAGATGAGGATGTAGACAAGATGTTTAATTTCCCTGTAGCATGGGAAAGCTTCAACACCAGCAACTTCGTCGTGCCTCACATGATTCACTACGAAGATTTCGCATTCGCCACTGGAAACTACGCCATGTCGCTATTCCACGCAATGGAGTACTACCAGTTGACAGGAGAGAATTTCCGTCGTTTGAAACGAATGATGCGTTGCGCGGTGATGATGGAAGAGCCAAAGCTTACAGAGCGATATCTAAATATTTTGGAGACAAGCGGTGTCTACTCTGACTATGCTAAAGAGTGGAGAAAATATGTCGGCAACAAAAAACAGTTGTTGGCAGACAAACCAGCATACGCCAACTTCGAATCTTATTTCGAGAAGCAAGACGACTGGTTTCACAACTATTCCGCAGCCGATTTCATCGCTGAAAGAGGCAACATCACCAATCCAAAGATTGCGGAGGCAAGAATCCTTGCCGAACTTTACGCAAAAGATTTGGATGCATTCGTGAAAGACATTCCAGTCGCAGCGAGAATTTACGATGGACACATGCCGCCTAAATGTATTCAGGAAGCCGCTTGTCTATGTGCTATTTCAGGAAACACAACAGCTGTGCAGAGCATCAACGTCGATAGAAATCTTGCTCTAAACACGCAAAAACTTGTAAACGAGATTAGAAGAGCAGGCAAAAACGCCAGAGATAAGTTTGAGAAATATCAGGGCTCTTATGTCTACTTCTATTTCTATCAAGATGTCGACACTAAAAATTATAAAGGAGGAAGTTTGAGCAAATGAAAAAGACTAATATAATCATGTTTATGCTGGCGACGCTAATGTCAGCCTGCTCAGTGGACGCGCCGAAGTCTTTTACAGAGAGTTCCGACGTCGCACCCATTACTCCCGACTGCTATATCGGGACAACCATTCCGTGCAACATTCTACCTATGAATTTCTGTGTCGACGCGAATAAAGACTACGTAGTCAAAGTGTCAGGCGAGAAGACGGAGATGTCGGTAGCGTCGGATAATGGCAACGTATGCTTCCCAATCGACAAATGGAAGGCATTGCTTGCTGAAAACAAAGATAAAGATATCACATTCGAGGTTTACGAGAAGACAAGCAACGGCTATCTACGTTACGCTCCGTTCACAATGACAGTGAGCAGCGACTCCATCGACGAATACGTCACATACCGTATGATTGAGCCAAGCTATATGGCGAGTGGAGAGATGTCTATCAACCAGTATAACCTATCCACTGGAGAGGAGAACATCATCGCGTCGGACCACTACACACACTCACAGCCAGGCTATCGTGTGCAGAGATGCGTCAACTGCCATTTCGTAAGCAGACACAACTCACAGAACAGAAGTTTCTACTATCGTGGAGAGAAAGGTGGCATGATCCTTTCATACAACGGCACAGTCCGCAAGATTGACACAAAGACTGGCGACATGCCATTCTCAACATCAATCACCTCATGGCACCCTACCCTTCCGTTGATAGCATTCTCGATGGACAACTTCAAGCAGTCGTTCCACTCGTCTACCGTCAACAAAATCGAGACATTCAATCTTCATGGCGACCTGGTGCTTTACGATATTGAGAAGAATGAGATCACTAACATCATCCGCTCGGAAAACAGATTCGAGTCGTTCCCTGAATGGGCTCCCGACGGAAAGCATCTATACTTCGTCTGCACCGACGACGATAAGAACAAGTTGCCATTCGACAGCGTGAAATACGATATCTTGAGAATCGCGTTCGACGCCGAGACACGCAACTGGGGCAAGATCGACACTGTATATGAAGCCACAAAACTTGACAGCAGCGCCACAATTCCAAAGATTTCACCCGACGGCAAATTCCTTGCCATCACACGTGCGGAGTATGGAATGCAGGTGCCAACAGAACATAGTGCTGATGTATGCTTGGTCAACTTGGCAACTAAGGAATTTCTTCCTTTGAAGAATGCCAACTCTCCACTTTGCGACAGCTACCACAGTTGGTCAACCAACAGCAGATGGCTGCTAATTGCGTCGAAACGAGAGGACGGAAGTTATGCCCGCAACTACATCACTCACATCGATGAGAACGGAAACGCCACTAAGCCATTCCGTATGCCACGTCTCAACCCACGTCATGACGCAGATTTGCTAAAAAGCTACAACGTGCCTGAGTTTGCACAGACAGCAGCTCCATTCAGCACTGCCGAATACATGGAGGTTGTGGCAAAGCAAGATGCAGAGAAAGCAAAGTTCGGATCACCAATGACAAAGAAGGTGGATGGAAAATCCGGAGCGTCTAAATTAAGATAACACTATTTTGATTATAAATCATATAATGTAGAGACGGGGCATGTCATATCCCCGTCTTTATTCGTTTAATAGGATTATAAGATGAGAATTTTTATCGCCATACGTTTCACAGAAGATTTCAAATCATACCTTGTTGAAGCACAGCAAGAGATGAGAGCCAGAGGTGTTGAAGGCAATTACTGTCCGTATGGAAATCTACATCTGACATTGACTTTTATCGGAGAATCATTCGATCTGTCGAAGATTCGCAAAGCTGTGAGTGAAGTCACATTTGCTCCATTTGACATCACACTCGACACATTGGGAACATTCCAAACGAAGAATGGAGCCGTAGTGTGGGCAGGAATCAAGGAGATCTCCACAGT
>DCIP01000063.1 GCA_002317115.1 Candidatus Scybalocola fimicaballi | reverse complement strand
AGTGCTGGAGCTGCTATTAACTACGGAACTTCAAAAGCAATGAGTAAATTTGGAGGAACGAAGTTAGGACAGGCAATGTCAAGCGGAGCCAAGAACGTAGGAGCAAGTATGGCTACAGGAGGATTGTCATCTGTATATCAGGCTGGATCTGCGATTGGTTCTGCGATAAAGAACAGAATGAGTGGGGGAGGAAAGAAAGAGGCGTCTGGTGATTCTTATAAAGGAGGAAGCAAAGCATGAGAAGTTTAGCTAATATAGAATACGGAGTCAAAACGTTGAGTGTGGTTTTTATCGTTGTGATTGTATGCAACCTCGCCACATTAGGGTTCGCTTATTTTTACACGAATATGTTCGTGGAGAAGCAGAATAATAAGATCTATGCTCTTACAGGCAGAGTTCCAGTTATGATCGCTTTAGGGCAAAATGTTAAGGAGAACAGAGAGGCAGAAGCGAGAGCTGAGATCCTGGATATACACAATCTGTTCTTCGCAATTAATCCTGATCATGGTGAAATCAGATACAATATGAGTAAAGCCCTTTCGATGTGTGACGCAACTCTTATGGATAAGTACAAGCAGTTGGAACATAATGACTATTACAAGCAAATCTGTGATGCGAATATCAGAGTGCAATATAAGTGCGATTCCTGCAAAATAGACTTTGGCGTTTATCCATACACGGCTGTAACATACGGAAAGACCTGCATCAATCGTCCGAGTGGAAAGACCGTGAGAAGATTGGTTACTACTTGTGAATTGAGAAATGTGGCTCGTACCGCTAAGATACCTCATGGATTCATGATAGAGAATTTTCAGATTGTAGACAATACTGACTTGAAGAATAACACAGATATTTATTATGAGTAACGAAATAGACTATAAGAAAGGCTACAATATAGCCAAGATCATTGTGGTTGCAGTGACTCTAATATGTACTGGATTGTCAATCTATGTAATCAAGAGTGGACTAGACCAGGCAGAGGAAGAAAGAGAGACCATCTTTGTCGCCGATGTAAACAATACTCTTCTGGTAGCCTTAGCTAACGATATGCAGTTGAACCGTACCAACGAGGCAAAGGCAGTTTTAAAAAGATTGCATCACTATCTTTTCTCCCTCACTCCGACCGCAGACAACATCAATGGAAGCATTGCAAATGCTGAAAATATCAGCGATGAAAGTGTATTGCAGTATGTGGAGAAACAGAAGGAAAGAGGTTGGTACAATAAAATGATTGCGGAGAGTATCAGCACTGAGTTCATGTGTGATAGTATAGATATTGAAGACAGTGACCGTAAGGAAGCAAACTTCAAGGCTATACTTTACGGAAAGCAGAGTGTCATCTATTCAGATAGAATCGAATTTCATTCCGTTGTAACGACATGTTATTTGGAAGACGATTATAGGACAGTGGAGAATCCAAATGGTTTATCTGTGCGTAATTGGAATATTGTTAAAGATGACATTATTAAGACAGTAAAGAGAAAGAGACAAAAAATAGATGTAGTAATTAACGATTCAATAAGATAAAAAATGGCAGAGAACGAAATAAACGAAGAAGAAGTAAAGACCACGGCTGATAAGGAGAGCGTGGGAGAAGAAAAACAGGAAGAAAAAGCTTTTTTGGACTCTAAGATTGACAGCTTGCAGGATAAGATGAACAATATGGATCTTGCACAAAGAAAAAAGGTATTTGTCCTTTCTTGTGTAGGAGTTTGTCTTTTCATTGTTATCAAACTAGTGATAGGGGTTATGTGGAACAGCAGTCAAGTGGAAGAACCTGTAAAGAAAACACCAACGCCTGTTGTTACAGATAGCACTGACATTATACTTAACGAACTGTTGAGTGACGAAGAGGTTTTGAAGGATCCTGCGGTAGACAGTGCACTTAATATCATAATGAAAAAGTAGTAGAAAAATGGCAGATTTGAACAACAAAACACGAAATCTGATGATAGCTGGAGGACTTTGTGCCCTTATTATCAGTTGTGTCCTGGTTCTGACTTTTGAGGATGACGGCTCGGAATCGGAAAAAGAAGTTGTTAATGAGTTCAATTCCTCTCTTCCTTCCGCAGTAGTGGAAGATGTCACAGACGATAAGTTTGAGGCAAGGGATAGAGAACGGAGAAGACTTGACAATGAAATGGATTACAGCGAGGGAAGCAGTTTTGATTTGCTTTCTTATGAGGAAGAGGAGCCTCAAGAAATCAACGCAGAGGAAATAGTCCAGGACATGCAGGCTATCAACGAAGAGAATGAGAGAATGCTAAAGGAGAAACAACGAGAATACGAACTTCAGAAGAAACAGTATGAAGAAGAACTTAGAGCATCAAAGTCAAAGGGGGGAGGAAAAACAAGAAAACCTATCCTCTCAGGAGAGGATTTAGAAGCTAAATTAAGGGGGGAAGTTGAGGAGGAAATGAAAAAAAGGTATGGAATGAAGGAAGAACCTCAACCTCAGCCAGAAGAGAAAAAAGTAGCTTCGGCTCCTGTATCAGAAAAGAAGTCTGGATTTACTAATCCTTTGGCAAGGAAATCTTCAAATGCTCATGACATCAGAGCTGTTGTGCACGGAGAGCATAAGAACTTGACCACAAATAGTAAAGTGAAATTACGATTGATTGATCCGATGACAATAGATGGAGTGACTATTCCGGCTAGCAGATACATTTATGCTAAAGTTAGTTTTTCGGAAGGAAGAATCCAACTCTCTGTAGATAATGTAAACTATGAGAATCAGATATTGCCGTTCAAAGGCGACATATATGATGCTGATGGAAGTAGGGGATTACAAGTTCCTGACAATGCTATATCGGATGCTGGAAAAGAAACTGCTGATGGATCATTAAGTTCCGCAAATACGAATATTCCTTCTGGAAAATCGAGATTTGGAGTAGCAGGAATATCTCTTATCCAGAATGCAGTGGATGGAGCAAAAAATGCGGTAAGTAAGCAGAATAGGGCAATTAAGGTCAATATATCAGCAGACTATAAAGTAACTATAAGAGAAAAGAAGTAAAAAAAATATATATGACAAAGATAATTCGAAGTATAATCGGAATATTGATGTTTGTGATAAGTGTTACAGGAAATGCGCAGAACATCAATCCAGTTCAGCTTCAGTTGAACGACTTAAAGTATTTGTTTTTGTCCTTTCCTGCTGAAATCAAGTATGCTGATTTAGGATCTACTCAGATACAAGCAGAAAAGGTGAATACAAACATATTCAAAGTAAAGGCAGAAGAGCCTGCTTTTGACAAGACTAATTTCACTGTTGTCACTACAGATGGAAAATATTACAATTTTGAGGTGGTATATTCCTCTTCTCCGTCTTATATTGCAGTAGATGTTGCAAAAATAAATGGAAGTATTACGGAAGCTTCTGTAATTCCTGCCACAAAGATGGAGGTAAGTAGTTTGAACACAACACATCTTATTTTTCCTAGTAAGGTGACAGACATTAGTCTTGGAAGCGATTTCGTTATCAGCGAAAAAGCGGAGCAAATTGACAATATTGTGAAGGTAAAATCTACAGTGTCAAGTGCGGATGATTTCATTCAAACATCGGTGACTGTAGTTACTGAAGATGGAACTGTCTATCCTATGGTAGTAGACTTTAACCAGTACCCGGCAAAGACAAGCATTCCTTTTGGGGGAAAAACTAGTAATGCGTTCTTCCAGGGTGTGAATGTAAATGACATTGAAATGGAGGAAATGTCAAAATGGATTGTAGAGCAGGGAAGGAAAATTGTGGATATTGGAATAAATGATTTCAAGATGACATTCCAGTTGTGCTCTATTTTCACAGACCAGGATATTATAGCATTTCATCTACAGATGATTAACGATAGTCGTATTGATTATGGCATTGAATTTGTGAAAGCATATATCCAGGATAAAAAGATAAGTAAGAAAACAGCCATGCAGGAGGAAGAAATCACCCCTATTTACGTTTATTATTCAAATAAGGATAAAATCGTTCATGGCAAAGATACTTACCACATGGTTTTGTTCTACAAGAAATTCACTATACCTGAAAAAAGAGAATTATATTTTGAAATGTTTGAGCAGAACGGAGGAAGACATACTAAGTTCTCGGCAAATCAGAAGAATATAATCAAAGCAGAAATTATTGAGAAAAAATAAAGAATAAAAAGTATGAAGAGAATTGTTTTGGCCTTGTTATTGGCATTAGTAGGAAGTGTCGCATCGGCACAGTTGATCCATTCAAAAGGACAGATGGGATTAGGAGTTAGAGGTGGAGGCGCCTATAACGGATGGAATGTGGGAATGATGTATGATTATCATTTCAACAATGATGTAGCATTGTTGGTTGAGTTGGACCAGGAAAGAGCGGAGTTTGAGTTTAGCCATTTCACAAATACAATTTTGTTGGGCGTTGGAGCAAGCTTCAAGGTTTGGAATCCCAAAACGTGGTTTTACATGCACCTAAGTGCGTCTGGAAACGTAGGATATGATATTTGGGATTGCAAAGTGATGGATTGGACTCATGAAAATGTAGTGTTCGGAGTATCTGGTGGTCTAGATTTTGAGATCATCCCTTTTAATCATGTTTCATTTGTTGTTAAGGCAAGGCAGTGGTTGTTGTTTGGCGATGGAGACAGTTATGCAAAACCTGATTATTCATTAGGAGTTAAATTCAACTGGTAGTATATGGATTTGAATATTATGGGAGACTATCGGTTTAACGATGGCTCCCACAAATCTCACTTTCTTGACTATATGTTCGTTACGAACAGGAATCAACAGCGAAAGCATAATAGCCATGAGTTTTTTGTATATGAGAATGGGAAAGTGAGTATGTATAAAAAAGCGAAGGATGTCGAGGAAAGAAAAGAAAAGGTTTCCATATTAAAGAAACTGTCCCTGGATATAGATAATCGACTACAAAAGGCATTCATTATCTACTTTGAAAATATAGATATAGACAGGGATACTTTGATTAAGGCGGTTTCTAATCTATGTTCCCATTTCATCCAAAAGGAAGCTGACAAATCAAACAATATAGACTATGTATGTGCAGTCAGTCATTTTGATCAGAATGAGCAATGTGCACATCTTCATGTTCTGTATCAGTGCAAGGAAGATATAGCCAACGAACTCCCTTCTGCCGTATGTCGGACGTTAAGGGCTCGTTGAATTTGGGAAATCTGCCAAACATGCAATGGGTGAAGTAAGACAGTACTTGAATAACTGAAAGAATAATCGTTTAATGTTTACTTTTGATGTCAGTAATGTAAAACAGACATCAATAAAAATTTAATAATATGAAGTTGGTTTATGCCGAGAAACCTTCGGTGGGAAGAGACTATGCGAAGGTATTGGGAGCCACATCAGAGCATGATGGCTACTACGAAGGAAATGGTTGGATTGTAACATGGGGGTTTGGTCATTTGGTCGAACTAGAAGAACCAGACTATTACCTGGATGAAAAGTTGAGGGGACAATGGAAAAAGGAACAGTTGCCTATCATTCCCGAAGATTTTATCTTCACCACTCGTAAGGACGTGGCGAAACAGCTAACAACAATAAGAAATCTTGCAAAGAGACAGGATGTAGAGTTCTTGGTTAATGGGGCTGATGCTGGTCGTGAAGGAGAAGCCATTTTCCGCTATGTCTACAATTATCTTAATTTAAAAAAGGAAACAAAAAGATTGTGGACATCATCTTTGACTCAGACTGCGTTGACAAAAGCGTTTGCAGACCTAAAACCGTCGAAGGAATACGACAATCTTTTTGGTGCTGCGATAAGCAGAAATGAGGCGGACTGGTTGGTCGGAATGAATGCAACAAGAGCGTTGACCATATCAGCAGGTATAGGAGAGCCTCTTTCTCTTGGACGTGTTCAGACACCTACACTATGTATGATATGTGAAAGATATTTGCAGTTCAAAAACTTCAAACCAGTACCATATTGGGTAGTCAAGGTGCTAATCGGTACCTCTAATGGAGAGACCTTCAATGTGACTATACCTAAAAAGTTTGAGACAAAGGAACAGGCAGAGGCTTATATGGCACAACTTCCGTCCGCATGGCAGGTAATGAAGAGGACTGAAAGTGAGGTGGTCGATAAGGCTCCTCTACCATTCAACATTGATGACGTGCAGATCAAGGCGAATCAAAAGTACGGAATGAAAGCACAGCAGACATTGGACTGTGTGCAAGCGTTGTATGAGGCAAAAATGGTTACATATCCCCGAACTGGATCTCGTTATCTTGCGGAGGATATGAAGGAATCTGTAGCGGAAAATATATCCAAGCTTGCGGATCTTGCCTATTCCGACAAATTTTCAGCAGCATGTAAAGGAATAAATCCAGGAACTCAAAACGAAGCGATGTATGATAATAGTGAGTTGTCAGACCACCATGCTATCATTCCGACTTTTGAGAATATAAAGAAGAGTGAAGCTGAATTCAAAGAGATTGCAGGTAAGGGAGTTTCCACTGATCACTTAAAAAAGGTCTATGACTTGATATGTAAGCAAATTGTGATGGCTGCTATGCCAAACTGTTTGAAGAAAAAAATCACATACAAGTTCATGATTGGAGAGGATGAAATCAATGCAAGCGGAATGACGATTCAGAGAGAGGGATGGAGATCAGTTTGTGGCAAGGATGATGAAGAAGAAAACGAATCGGAAGAAAATCAGAAGTTGCCTGAATTACGAGAGGGAGACATTTGCAACATGCAAGATTGTAATTTGTTGGAGAAACAAACGACTCCAGAACCTATTTTGACAGAAGCTTCATTGCTGAAGCTCATGGAGGGTGCTGGACGATTGATTAAGGAGGACAAGAACCTTAAACTAGCGATCAAGAAATGTGGCATCGGAACTCCTGCAACTCGTGCTTCTGCAATAGAGACTCTATTTAAGAGAGAGTACATAAAGAGTGAGGGAAAGAAACTGATTCCTACAGATAAAGGACTCGATCTCTACAATGTTGTCAGAGGAGAGGATATTGCCAAAGTAGAAATGACTGCGGAATGGGAATCTAAACTACAGCAAGTTGAGGATGGCAGATATTCAGCGGATGCCTTTCTTGATGAAATAAAGGATTATACAAAGGAAATTGTAGATTCCCTTTTAAATATTGATGGAGATTCAATACGAAAGAATGTTCCGGCTCCTGTCTGCGAGTGTCCTTTGTGTCACAGTGCTGTATATGAGAGAGATAAATTCTACGTATGCTCACAAAGGAAGAAAGATGATCCTGACTCTTGCAGATTCTTTTTGAACAAGGATTTTATCCCTTATAGGGATGCAAAGCCTGTTCATTTGAAGAAAAAGGATCTTTTAGCGTTGATGGCGTTGAAGGAGACTTCTGAATACCAGGTTGAAGTAAAGCCTGGTGAAATCAAGGCAAAGAAATTTGCTTACAACGTAGAGGAAAAAAGAATCAAGTACGTTATGCCTATGCGTAGAGAGACAAACATGGTATGTCCTAAATGCGGAGGTAAGATTGTAGAGACTGATAAAACTTACAAATGTGAGAACAATAATTATCTGAAGGAAGATAGCTGTCCTATATGTATATTTAAGGACACTAAGATGGGCTATACTCTTACAGAGACTGATGTGGCAGCATTATTGAAAGGAGACAAACTTGAAAAATTGAAGTTGACATCAAAAAGCGGCTCTAAGTATGAGGGAACGTTATACTATGATTTTGATAAGAATAGCGTTAAACGTTATATGCCACGCAAAGAAACAGGAATCAAGTGCCCTGTATGTGGAGGAGAGATATTAGAGACCGATATGCTGTTCAAGTGTGAGAACAGTATTTATGGACAACCGGACTCTTGCAAAGTGTCCATGTTCAAGGATCAAGGAGTGATTCTTACAACAGAAATTGTGAAAACATTACTAGAAGGGAAGACAACAGAGTTTCTTACGCTTACGGGAAAAACAGGAACATATCAAAGAGCTCTTAAATTCGATTTGAAGGAAGGAAAGATGACAAAGATTGCTCCTGAAAAGAAAGTTGAGCAAACGGGACTAAAATGCCCTAAATGTGGAGGAAACATTGTCATCGAGGATGGAAAGAAATATGTCTGTGACAAAGGTTGTGGTTTCTTGAATTGGAAACAGAAAGCAGGAGTTGATGTGACAACAGAAATGTTAAGTGCGATCCTGGACAAAGGAACAACGGATGTCATCAATGGGTTCAACGGTAAAAAAGGACCTTTTTCTGCAAAACTAAAATTTGGAGAAACAGAAGAGACTAAGTACACAATCGAGTTTGAGTTTGTGAACGACAAGAAGAAATGATATGTGGTATTTGACGGACGGTGAACTTGATGCTATAAATCAAATGGATGCTGAATGGCAGGAGGATCTTGAGAGAAAGGGTGACATCATCCTTTCCTCAATAAGATCTGGATTTTCTTTCGCATTCGGACCTCTTTTTGTCGTGAAGAATATCGCAGATATTCCTTCTTTTCAAAGAGAGAAAGTCGTTGAAAGAATCAAAATGTCGCTATCTCAAAGCTGTGCCATCAATTCTTATGAAAATAAACTTAAAGTGCTTGACGCATATAATGTATTTCCTGTTGATTACAGCAAGTTTGTTAGCATGAGAGAGTATGACACTGTATCGTATATTTTCAATGATGAAGATGACGAAAAATCAATAATTCTGGCGTTCAAAATGAAGGTGTGATATTTGTATATATCGTGATTTTTTTGTAAATTTGAATAATAAAAAAAATAGTAAAAATGAAGGAATTAGTAGAGAAAATCTCAGAAACAATCGCAGCATTCACTAAAGATGCAAATGCGAATTTGGAAGGTAACAAAGCAGCAGGTACAAGAGCTAGAAAAGCTAGTTTGGA
>DCIP01000050.1 GCA_002317115.1 Candidatus Scybalocola fimicaballi | reverse complement strand
ACAAAACAGCAGTAATAATAGCCCTGATCATTATTATATTATGTTTGATGATTATAATCATTCAAATATTAAGAGTAATCAACAAATTCATTAACGAAAATTCATCAGAAGAGTACAAAAGAATATCAACGTTTCTAATATTCAAATCAAGCGACGGAGTCAAATCAACATTTGAAGTTTATCGTACAATCCAGTGTAAAAGGTTATTTTTGACAGAAATACCATATAATTTCAAATGGACAGGAGCTATTCCTCCAAAAGTAGAGTCGACATCTCATAAAATAAGTCCATTTGTCCACAACACAAACAAAAACGAATGGGATGTTGCAAAGATTGTTTTTAATCATCCATTAAAATACAACGAGTGTACAGTTCAATATAAAAACAACAAACGAAGATATTGACAATTCGGCAAAGCCATGGATTAGTTCAAGACTTGACTCTCCTATAGAAGTCCTTGTCTTTAGAGTTTTACTTTCTTATAAAGACTCAGAATTTACAAAACCAGCATATTTTGAGAGAAAAAAGATAGTTTCACAAATCGATGGAGATTTTGAATTTATTGAATCCGTAGAATTCGACAAAGACCATAAATTATACTATCATACAAAGAATAATCCAGAACCAGGGTATATTTATAGATTAAGGTGGGAAAAATGATTATCTTTGCATAAAGTAAAAAAGATAATTTACGAACACTAACATAATCAAGATGAAGAATTTCAGATTCGTCATTCTCGGAGCAGGAAACATCGCCGAGAAATTCGTGGACGCAGTGAGCCACATTTCAGATTGTGAGATTGCAGCTGTAGGAAGTAGAAGTGCAGAGAGAGCTGCAGCATTCGCCAAAAAATTAGGTATCGAGAAATCGTTTGGCAATTATGAGGAGATGTTGGACGCAATCCGTCCCGACGCCGCATATATCGCCACAACACATAACACTCATGCTCAGTTGATCAAACTTTGCATCGGAAAGAACATTCCCGTGCTTTGTGAGAAAACAATGTGTATGAATGCAAAAGAGGCAGAGGAAGTTTTTGCCTTTGCAAAAGAGAAGAACACATTCCTTATGGAAGCAATGTGGAGCCGATTCTTGCCTGCTGTAGTAAAAGCAAAGGAGTGGATTGCAGATGGCAAGATCGGCAAACCAGTTATGGCACAGCTACAGATTGGCAATAGATACCAGTTTGATGCAGACAACCGTTTCTTTAGCAAAGAGTTAGGAGGCGGTGCCGCACTTGACCTTGGAGTCTATGGTTATCAGATCACTACATTCCTTGTCGGCGAAAACGTGACAGACATCAATGCTCAAGCAAGATATTCACACACCGGCGTCGACACTACAGATCATATCTCAATGCGTGCTGGTGACTGTTTGATAGACATCACAGCCACAATTGAGACAAAGATTGACGAGAATCTCATCGTCTACGGAGAGAAAGGAAAGATCACACTACCCCATTCTCAATGGGCTGACGAGTGTATTTTTGAGAGTATTGATGGAACAAAAGAGATTTTCTCAGACACTGAAACTAAAAACGGATTTGTCGGAGAAATCAAGGAGGCAATGAAGTGTGTCCGCGAAGGAAAGAAAGAGAGCGACGTCGTACCTAGTTCATTGACTATCAACTGTTCAAAGGCATTGGACATGATCACTATGAAATAAGTTTTGCTTATACACCTGTAAAATCAAAACTTAACGATATAAATTGAAGCCGTGGGTATAAAGACTCACGGCTTTTTTATTTAACGATTTTCTTATCATAGCATATAATTCACTATAATTAAGTGTCATAAGTCAAAAATTTATTAATTTTGCACGACTAAATTTCTATGGAAATGAAAAAGGCACTTAAAATTTTCGGTGGAGTCATAGCAGCATTGGCAGGATTAATGCTTATTTCTCCCATCTTGTTGAAAGACAAGGCAAAAGACATCGCGCTATCAACCATCAACGACATGTTGAATGCGGAAGTATATATAGACGATGTCGATATCAGTTTTTTTAAAAATTTTCCACATGCAAGCGTGACTGCTGAAAAATTCGGTATAGTCGGCAAAGACCATTTTGCAGGCGACACTTTAGCCAACGTGGGTGAGCTAACGGTTGTGGTAAATTTATCAAGTCTGCTTGCCGACAGCTACCAGATCAACAAAGTGGAATTGAAGGATGCCTACATAAACGCAGTAGTCGACTCCCTTGGTCGCGCCAACTGGGACATCATGGCGGCTGACTCTACTGAGGTTGCCGATGAAGACACCACTTCTTCAGATATCAAGCTTGCTCTTGAGAAAATTTCCATTGAGAATCTAAATGCGAAGTACTACGATATGCCAGCACACATGGTGGCTTCTGTTGAAAAAGCAGATTTGAATATGAAGGGTGATCTCGACCTTAGCCTTTCAACTCTTGCAAACATTGACAATCTCACTTTGAACGTTGGTAAGATCGGTTACGCAGACTCATCAAAACTTGGTGCCAATGTCGAGAATTTCAATATAGAGATGAGTGGTAAGGTTAGCGACGCTGTTTCTAAAATCACATCAGCTCTTGGAATTGAGAAAGTATCGGTTAGACAGGGGGCTATTCCTTACCTATCGGAGGCTAACGTGAAGGCAGACATCAACGTCGAGGCCGATCTTGACAATAACAAATACACATTCGGACAGAACAATATTTCATTGAATGAAATCAGTGCCTCATTCGACGGATTTGTTCAGTTGATCGACACTATCATCGATATGGATGTCAAATTATCGACTCCGAATATAGAATTTAAGCATATTCTTTCTCTTATTCCAGCAATGTACAAAGATGATTTCCAGAGCATCCAGACTTCTGGAAAAGTGAATCTAAATGCAGAAGCAAAGGGAAAAATGTATGGCGACGTGTTACCAGGATTCAACGTGGATTTGGGAATTTCAGACGCGATGTTCAAATACCCTGATCTACCAAGTGCTTTGAAGGACATCAATGTTGCCATCAACGCTAAAAACACACAGGGTACAGCCGACAATATTACCGTCGACGTGAACAAATTCGGATTCAACCTTGCAGGCAATCCTTTCAGTGTCACTGCGAAGTTGAAGAAGCTAATCTCAGATCCTGACTTTGCTTTCTCAGCAAAAGGTTTGATCGACTTACAGAAAATCAGCGAGGTTGTTCATATCAACGACGCAAGACTTCAGGGTAAACTTTCCGCTGACTTGGACGCAGCCGGCTTGATGTCATACGTCGAAAAAGAGCAGTTTGACAAATTCAAAGTCGACGGTTCCCTTGGTCTAAGTGATTTCATTTTGACTCAGAAAGGTGTTGATTATAATATTGAGATCGGCAAAGCAAACCTTGACTTCACGACTCAGAACGTTGGGCTAAACGCAGATTTGAAGCTCGGCAAAAGTGATTTATCTGTAGTGGGAAAACTCACCCACTTCCTACAGTATGTGCTTCGTAACGAGGAGATTCAGGGTGAGTTGGCAATCAATTCATCTTACATGAACATCAATGAAATCATGGGAGCTCCGGAGGAGAAAGAGCTTGACGAAGCCCCAGTTGCAGAATCAGAAGAGGCTCTTGTGATTCCAAACAACATCGATTTCAAGATGAATGTTGGAATGAACAAGATTATCTACGATAAGATCGAAATTGATAATTTCAAAGGCAATATCTCATTGAAGAATGCAGTAGCAAAGCTTAACTCCCTATCTGCCAACACAATGGGTGGATCATTCACAGCAAGTGGTGAGTTCGACGGTAGGGATTCATTGAAGCCTAAGGCTGCAGCAGATATCAATGTGAAGGAGATGAATATGAGTGAGGTGTTCACAAAAGTAAGAACAGCCCACCGTCTTGTGCCTCTATTCTCCGACGCTACAGGAAAGTTTGACATGTCCGGAAAATTCTCTACTGACATCAACGGTAAGGATCTTTCTCCAATCATGAAGACAATCAACGCAAAAGGATCGTTAAAGACTGACAATATGGGATTAACAAATGTCCCTGCCTTTACAAAGGTAGCGGACAAGGTTGGTCTTGCAGCTTTGAAAGAGCCTAAATTCAAGGATTTGAATATCTCTTTTGTGATAAAGGATGGAAAACTTGAAATCGATCCATTTGAAACGTTGGTGAACAATGCCTCAGTCAATGTCTCTGGATGGTCTGGTTTGGACAGAACACTTGGTTATGTAGCTAAGATTGTTCTTCCACAAGAGGTGCCTGGCAAGGTAGGCAAGGTAATCAACAAAATAGGTTTCGACGTCAATGTCGGAGGTACATTTGACAAGCCTGAAGTCAAGATCTCGACTGCAGATATGGTTGCCAATGCAAAAGAAGTCATCACAGAAAAAGTGACAGAGAAGGTGGATGAAGCGAAAGCTAAAATCAACGAAGAAATCGAAAAGCAGAAAGCAAAACTTATCGCAGAGGCTGAGAACCAGCGCACTAAATTGATTGAGGTCGCACAAAAAAGTGGAGACAAATTGGTGGCAGAGGCAGAGGCTCAGTCGGCTAAAATGCAAAGTGACGCCAAGAATCCTATTCAGAAAGCCGCAGCCAAGAAGACCGGTGACGCTTTGGTAAAGAAGGCAAACGAGCAGAAAGCTAAACTTGTTCAAGACGCCACAGCAAACGGAGATAAGATAGTAAACAACGCGAAGGATCAGGCGGCAAAACTTGACGCTAACAACAAATAAGAATGGCAATATCGGTTTTATTAAAGAAAGAGTTTTCTTGCTTTTTTGCATCTGCGACAGGATATATCGTAGTTGGAGTATTTTTGCTAATGACCAGTTTGTTCTTGTGGGTATTTCCAGGAGAATACAACGTCCTTGACAATGGATATGCCAACATTGACGGACTATTCGTGATGGCACCATGGCTATATCTGTTCCTTGTGCCAGCAGTGACAATGCGTCTATTCTCTGACGAGAAACGAACTGGCACTATCGAGTTGCTGATGACGCATCCAGTGAGCAAACTTGAAATCGTATTGTCAAAATATTTCGCAGGAATCTTGCTTGTTTTATTCTCTCTTGTGCCGACGTTGGTATATTTCTTCTCAATTTGGGCAATGGCAGATCCTGTCGGCAATATCGACACTGGTGGTATTTGGGGATCATTTATAGGATTATTCTTTCTTGCCACAATCTACGTCGCAATCGGATTATTCACGTCTTCTTTGACAGATAATCAAATTGTTGCGTTCATTTGCGCAGCATTGTTATCGTTTGCATTTTTCTATGGTTTCGACCTTATCTCATCTCTTCTAATCAGTGGAGAGGAGCAAACAGCAGTCAGCTCGCTCGGCATCAGCTCACATTACGACGGTATGAGCCGCGGTGTGATCGACAGCCGTGACCTTCTTTATTTCATCCTTGTGGATACCGCGTTCGTCTATCTTACAAAACTAATCCTAAGCAGAAAGAAATAATGATATTCTGGCGACTCGAAGACGACGTTGAGATTCTAATCTGGAAATCAGAAGAGAGCATTGAAGAGACACTTCTTTTCTTTGCTCCCGGCGTGCAGGATGTGCACAAAGAGAGGATGGAATCCATCAAATACGAGAAACGCAAGAAGGAGTATCTATGTGCCCGTCTGCTTATCGATATCATAGCGGGAGCTGGTCAACGCGTGGAATATTTAGAGAGTGGCAGACCTTATCTTCTCGACAGCAATAAAGAGATCAGCATCTCCCATACTAAAGATTATATTGCAGTTATCGCCGACGAGGATAAACGCGTCGCTATTGATATTGAGGTGTTTGGCAAGACGGTGGAGAGAGTGAAGCATAAATACTGCACCCAGAGCGAGTTGGATTATCTCTCCGACGACGCTGATGTTCGTTCAGTTCAGTTGCATCTGATTTGGTCGGCAAAAGAGACCGCATTCAAACTGCTGGATGAGAAGGGCATCTATTTTGACGAACATCTTTGTATATTGCCATTCAATTTGGATAAGGAAGGAGAAATGCACTGCAACGTCATCAAAGATAATACAGTGAGAGATATCAAGATGGCCTACAAAGTGTTTGACGAGTTTGTAATGGTTTGGGCTGTAGGGGCTATTCCTTGTAGTTGTGCAGAACAGATGTAAATAATGGTAACAAAATTCCATATTTTCAACCCAGAACACGATTCCGCACTCGCAATGGGAAGTGGAATCTATACACCTAAACCACAAATCCAGCAGTTCGGCAAAGACCTCAGCACTCTTCCTTTATGGTATTCCGACGAAGAAGATAAAGTGATCCTACCAGAGATTACTGACCAAGAATGGCTAAATTTCGTCGCCAACACTATTCCAAACATCAAAGATAAAATCACTTCATTAGACAAATACAGACACTCAAAAGAGTCAAAACGACTTATGCCTTGGGGAATAGACAACACGGTCTGCAGACTCACAAATACGACTCAAATTAGCGGAGAAGACGTCGGTGATGTCATACGTCGCACCAAACAATTTTCAAGTAGAGAGCAGACTCACGATGCCTTAAACAGGCTCCAAGATGCTGGTTTATATAAAGGGTTTGTTTCAGAGAAAGCAGAAACTATAGAAGAGATCAAGAATATCAACGCTGAATTTGGGAAAATCGTGGTGAAAGCCCCATGGTCAAGTTCAGGCAGAGGCGTATTTTTCATCGATAATATTGACGATAAAGAGGCAAAACGCATTCAAAAAATCATAGACAGCCAAGGCTTTGTTATGGTAGAGTCTTTCTTTGAAAAGGAGATTGATTTCGCTATTGAATTTGAAAACGTAAATGATAATTGGCAATTTGCAGGCTACTCCATATTCTCAACCGATGAACATGGAGCCTACAAACAGAACATCTTAGCTTCAGATGATTATCTAAAGAATGAGATTTGCAAATATGCCGACGCTACTCTACTCGACTCAATTATAAAATTTTACTGCGACTATTTCCAGCAAAGAAAAGATGAACTAAAAGGCAATAATGTCATCGGTGTCGACATGATGGCTGGCAACGGGCGTATCCATCCGTGTGTGGAAATCAACGTCAGACATACAATGGGAATTGTGGCAAGAAAAATCTACGACAAGTATATAGAGCCAGGAAAAACCGGCTATTACGCCATTATCCGCCTAAACAACGCTGATGAATTGAAGAAATGGAATCTTGAGCAGAGTCAAGCATTCCCGTTGACAACAACGAACGGCAAAATATCACAAGGATTCTTATCTTTGACACCGATTGAAGAGAAGACGGTGTTTGAAGCGTATATTGTAATTCAGTAGTTTTATAAATACTCTATCCGCTTTCCCAAGATTGGCTAATTAATAATAAAACGAAAAATCAGCTTATAAAAGCTGATTTTTTGTTTTAAATAGTTTTCAATTAGACACGTTAATATCTTTTAAAAATATTGAAACACATGTTTTGATTTTAGTATTACATTTTTCAAATCATTTGTATATCTTTGTGGAAGGAAACGAGACAAAAACTAATGGATTATGACAAGCGGAGGAAAAAGAGCTGGTGCTGGAAGACCAAAGACAGATTCAAAACTATACACGTTCAGAGCTGGAGGAGAAATCGCTAAGATGATTGATTCTCAGCCCAACAAGACTGATTTTATCCTATCAAGCATCAAGCAGTCACTCCAAGCGGATATCTCATCGCTTGGAGAAGTCATCCATGCGTCGACGGTAAAGGAGACTAAACTACCATTCTTTGATATAAAAGTGGTGGCGGGCTTTCCTATTCCGCTCGACAATGATGAGATTTCTCAAGATATCGAACTTATCAAAATGCTTTGTCCTCATCCAGAAGCGTCGTATCTAATTCGAGTAAAAGGAGATTCTATGATCGACGCAGGTGTGATGAGTGGTGACATTGTGATCGTAGACAAGAGCAACCGTAATCCGAATGAACATGAGATGGCTATTTGTGAGCTCAATGGCGAATACACGTTGAAGCAGGTGATGCAGAAAGATGGAAAAATATCTCTCGTACCAGCCAACTCGGAGTATCCTATAATCGAGGTGAAGCCAGACGACATGTTTAGCGTTTGGGGCACCGTCACATATATCATCCATAAAGCAAGACTATGATAGCCCTCGTCGACTGCAATTCATTCTTCTGTTCCGTAGAGCGAGTATTCCATCCTGGCTTGTGGGATAAGCCTGTTTGCGTCCTTTCTAATAACGACGGAATCATTGTGGCTCTGACTCCCGAAGCAAAGAAAGTGGGGCTACATCGTGGAGATCCTATATTCAAGAAGACGGATATTGTCGAAGCCAACAACGTGACGATATTCTCTGGCAACATGTATCTCTACGCCGCAATGTCGAGACGAATCATCTCCATTCTCAAGAAATCAGTGGCAAAGGTGGAGAATTACAGTATCGACGAGAGTTTCTGCTACTTAGACGGCTACAACGATCCAGAGGGACTGATGCGTGAGATCGCCAACAAGATCAAGCTTTGGACAGACATTCCTGTCAGCGTTGGCATTGCTCCATCGAAAACACTTGCTAAAATGGGATCGAAATTTGCCAAGAATTATAAGGGGTATAGTAATGTGTGCGTGATTGACAACGACACGAAAAGAAGAAAAGCATTGGAACTTTTTGATCTTGCCGACGTGTGGGGAATCGGAGGCAGGACATATACCAGACTGAGAGCATTGGGTGTGGACACTCCTCTACAACTGGCAGATAAAAAAGAATCATGGATAAGGTCTCATTTTCCAAAACCTATGTTGCAGACGTGGATGGAATTAAACGGTGTGCCATGTGTCGACACAGCTGAAAGATTGAAGAGGCAAACCATCAGCACCACACGTTGCTTCGGAGGTATGGTGTCAGACCTACCATCGCTCAAAGCATCTGTTGCGACATTCGCATCGTCGGTGGCAAATAAACTTCGTGCACAGGGATCCGTCTGCTCGGAAGTGTCAGTGTTCGTCGCCAGCAATACATTCCGTGAAGACTTGGAACAATACGGCAACAGTGCAAGCTACCGTTTTCTCTCTCCTACCAGCGATACCATTGAGATCGTGGAAGCCGCGAATATGGTTTTGGAAAAGATCTACAGACCAGGCATCAAATACAAACGTACAGGAGTATGGGTTAGCGATATCGTCGACGCAAGTCCAATCCAGCTCAACATTTTTGATCCCATCCACAACCGTCCGGAACGAACCATATTGATGAAAACCATCGACTCGATCAACCAACGTTACGGTCTAAAGACAATCCAACTTGCAGTAGAAGGAGAAAAAGAACAGGCATGGAAAGTAAAAAGCGAACACAAAAGTCCTAATTATTTGACAGAACTAGAAGGAATATTGGAGGTGTGATGTTTGGAGATCAAACAATTATCTTCTACTTTAGGTTATCTCGCTTCAAACCCCTTTTTTAAGAATGCTGAAAGCAAATCTTTCTTTTTTGCAATTTCTAAAGCAAACTCACCACGGATATATGGCAACTCCATTCCCTTCAACGCACTCTGCAAAACTAAAGCCGCAAGAGTTGGGTCAGCGACATCCATTGTACCGTTGGCCTTACCTTCCTCCAACAAAGCACGTAGATAGTTTCGCTCACTAAAATCAAGGCGACGTCGAACTCGCTCCACAAGGTTTTGATTCTGGAAAAACTCAGCAGACAATCCACCATTACGGTTTACAATATCACGTACCGCATCCAAACGGACATAGATATAATCAACTAATCGATCCATCGGTGGTTTGGAAGGATTAGTCAACAACTGTTTTAGATAATCACGAAGAGTAAGTGTTTCAGCACGGATAACAGCATAGAACACTTCATCCTTATTCTTAAAATAAGTATAAAGTGTACGACGGCCCTTATTTGCCGCATTTGAAATGTCGTTCATAGATGTGTTGGCATAACCTTTAGTCGCAAACAACGTGCGAGCCACATCAATCAAAACATCTTTAGTATCAACACCCATTATCGTATGAATTTATTAGTTTGTACTAATTCTCACTCAACTCCCCCTCTAAGCTCTAAGCTCAAATCTCTAAGCTCTATCTACTCATATCATTCAATAGAACGACAGTATGTACAGCCACTACACCAGCAGTCTCAGTACGTAGTCTGCTCTGCCCCATCACTACTGGTTCAAATCCACATTTCAACGATTCTTTCAACTCAGCAGGACTGAAATCACCTTCTGGTCCAATCAAAACCACAACGTCTGATCCTGGTTTGTATGCTGAAAACAAATCAGTTCGTTCTGAATCAGACATACAGTGAGCTATAAATTTCTGAGTCTCCTTACATTTAGAGACAAAAGAAAGCATACTTACCGGTTCGTTGACAACCGGCAAGTATGCCTTTTTAGATTGTTTCATCGCCGATACTGCAATCTTATCCAAACGGTCAGTCTTCACAACCTTACGCTCTGAATGCTCGCAAATTATCGGTGTAATCTCATCTATACCAATCTCTGTCGCCTTCTCAACAAACCACTCCAATCTCTCGATATTCTTAGTCGGAGCAATTGCTATATGAAGATGATATGGGCGTTTTTCAAACTCCTGAAAAGACTCCACAATCTCCACTCCACAGTGTTTGTGGTGAGCGTCAGATATTTTAGCTTCGTAGTAGCCACCCTTACCGTCGACAATCTGCAAAGAATCGCCGACTTTCATTCTCAACACTTTGACAGCATGATTGGATTCTTCCTCATCAAGCTTTAATGTCGATAGAATATCTGGAGCGTAAAACAAAGCCATATTTTAATCTATAAGATTAATCGTTATAAATTGCCTTCTTACCTGCAAGAAGAGTGTTCTTCATCAAAGAACAGATTGTCATCGGACCAACACCGCCTGGCACTGGAGTGATGAAGCTACATTTAGGAGCCACGTTCTCAAAATCAACATCACCTGTCAACTTGAATCCTGACTTAGTAGCTGTGCTTGGAACACGAGTTGTACCAACGTCAACGATAACTGCACCATCTTTTACCATGTCAGCAGTCAAGAACTTAGGTGAACCCAATGCAGCGATAATGATATCAGCCTGAAGTGTGATCTCCTTAAGATTCTTAGTGCGGCTATGGCAAACAGTTACAGTAGCGTCACCAGGGAATGCCTTCTGCATCATCAAAGAGGCAACTGGCTTACCTACGATATTACTACGTCCGATAACAACACAGTGCTTACCACTTGTCTCGATATTGTAACGCTTCAAAAGCTCCATAATTCCTGCTGGTGTAGCAGAAACAAATGCTGGCAAACCGATGCTTGTACGGCCAACGTTGATTGGGTGGAATCCGTCAACATCCTTATGGTAGTCGATAGCCTCGATTACCTTCTGCTCAGAAATATGCTTTGGCAAAGGTAGCTGAACAATGAATCCGTCTACATCTGGATCCTCGTTAAGCATCTTGATCTGATCAAGAAGCTGCTCCTCTGTAATATCACTCTCAAAACTTAGTCTTGTAGACTTGAAACCACACTGCTCACAAGCCTTTACCTTGCTTGCAACGTATGTCTCGCTACCACCGTCGTGACCAACAATAATCACAGCCAAATGAGGTGTCTTACCACCCTTGCTCTTGATCTCTGCGACCTCGGCTGCAATCTCCTGCTTGATCTGGTCAGCAACTGCTTTTCCGTCAATTAACTGCATAATATTATGTGTTTAATTATCTCCTGTAATATATGCGTAAAGACGCGATGATCTCGCGTCTCTACAATTTTATTTTCCAAATGGGAATTTACCCTTATGCTGAGTCACCATTCTCATCATCTTCTTAGTGTCCTCAAACTGCTTTAGCAATCTGTTGACATCCTGCAATGATGAACCACTACCCTTAGCGATTCTCTGTCTGCGTGAACCGTCGATGATGCTTGGATTAGATCTCTCCTTTGGAGTCATTGAATAGATAATTGCCTCAATACCCTTGAATGCGTCATCCTTGATATCAATGTCCTTGATTGCCTTGCCGACGCCAGGGATCATCGAAGCCAACTCCTTCAAGTTACCCATCTTCTTGATCTGGTTGATCTGGCTCAAGAAGTCGTTGAAGTCGAAGTTGTTCTTCTTAATCTTCTCCTGAAGTTTAAGTGCCTCCTTCTCGTCGATTGCCTTCTGTGCTCTATCAACAAGGGAAACGATATCTCCCATTCCCAAGATACGTCCAGCCATACGGTTTGGATGGAAGACGTCGATAGCATCAAGCTTCTCACCTGTTCCGATGAACTTGATTGGCTTATCTACGACCTGGCGGATTGACAACGCTGCACCACCACGTGTATCACCATCCAACTTAGTCAAGACTACTCCGTCGAAATCCAAACGATCGTTGAACTCTTTTGCTGTATTTACCGCATCCTGACCTGTCATTGAGTCAACAACGAACAAAGTCTCCTGTGGATTAAGGGCAGACTTAATAGCAGCGATCTCTGTCATCATCTGCTCGTCAATAGCCAAACGTCCGGCAGTATCGACAATTACGACGTCGCAGCTATTTGCTTTTGCATGAGCAACTGCATGCTCAGCAATCTCAACCGCATTCTTATTTTCAGGCTCACTATATACAGGCACTCCGATCTGCTCACCTAAGACCTTCAACTGGTCGATAGCGGCAGGACGGTAGATATCACATGCTACAAGCAATGGGTGTTTGTTCTTCTCATTCTTAAGCATGTTGGCAAGTTTTCCAGAGAATGTAGTCTTACCAGAACCCTGCAAACCTGACATCAAGATAATTGCGGGATTTCCCTTGATGTTAATGTCAGTAGCGACGCTACCCATCAACTCAACCAACTCATCGTGGACAATCTTGACCATCATCTCTCCCGGCTTAACGGCTGTTAGCACGTTCTGTCCAAGAGCTTTCTCCTTTACTGTGTCAGTAAAGTTCTTTGCAATCTTATAGTTTACATCGGCCTCCAACAATGCCTTGCGGACATCCTTTAGAGTTTCTGCGACATTGATCTCGGTGATCTTACCTTCACCCTTTAGTATCTTGAACGACCTTTCGAGTCTTTCACCTAAACTTTCGAACATAATATATAAATCAGTTTACTTGATTTCTGTTTGATTACTTAGCAAAACTTACTGCGCGAGTCTCACGGATAACAGTGATCTTAACCTGACCTGGATAAGTCATCTCATCCTGGATCTTCTTAGCGATTTCAGCCGACAATGTTTCAGTCTGCTTGTCGTCGATCTTATCAGCACCTACGATTACACGCAACTCACGTCCAGCCTGGATAGCGTATGTCTTGATAACGCCAGGGTAAGACAATGGAAGTTTTTCCAAATCATTCAATCTCTTGATGTAAGCCTCTACGATCTCACGGCGAGCACCTGGACGTGCACCTGAGATTGCGTCACAAGCCTGTACGATTGGAGCAAGCAATGTCTCCATCTCAACCTCATCGTGGTGAGCTCCAATAGCATTGCAGATTTCTGGTTTTTCCTTGTACTTCTCTGCAATCTTCATACCAAGGATTGCGTGTGGCAATTCTGGCTCCTCATCAGAGACCTTACCAATATCGTGAAGCAAACCAGCACGTTTTGCCTTCTTAGGATTCAAACCAAGTTCAGATGCCATAACAGCACATAGGTTTGCTGTCTCACGTGCATGCTGCAACAAATTCTGGCCGTATGAAGAACGGTACTTCATCTTACCGATCAAACGAATCAAATCAGCGTGTAGACCATGAACACCAAGGTCAATTGTTGTGCGGCGACCAGTTTCAACGATCTCCTCCTCAACCTGCTTCTTAACCTTAGCAACAACCTCCTCAATACGAGCTGGGTGGATACGACC
>DCIP01000180.1:3582-3920 GCA_002317115.1 Candidatus Scybalocola fimicaballi | reverse complement strand
AGGTGGTCAAAGAGGTTCTTTTCGCGTGGTTTCGGCGCACCCTTCACTTCCACCTTTCCCATAGCTAGATCCAATTCTCTCTTCAAGTCCTCCAACGTCGGGTCTTTCTCCAGATGAAGCTCGTAATAATTGAAATGGGATTCAATGGCTGAGATGCGCTCATTGATCATTAAAGCAGTCGCGCCCTTTGTGTTCTTGTACTTGGGTTTTGAAACCTTGCCATTTGCCCAGACTTCTTCGGCTACGGTGTAACCGATATTGGTCATCAAACGAGCATACTTAATGGAGACTGATACGCGAATCGGGGATTCTCCCTGCTTGGTTTTTCGTGGTAGAAG
>DCIP01000180.1:0-3569 GCA_002317115.1 Candidatus Scybalocola fimicaballi | reverse complement strand
TAAAATTTGACGGGCATACGACTATAGTTTAATACGGTTTGTGTTCTTATTTCTGAACACAAAAGTAAACACAATAATCGATATTATCAAACATATTCTATTATATCCAAAATATACTATAAATGCTGGAATTCAATGCCTTAGCGATTGTGTTAAACTCGGTTAGTCGCTGATTGCAATCCCTCCCTCTCCGCAAAATAAACTGAGTAACAATAAGTTACAGCGGTTGGTCCCAAAAAAGGCCCGAAAACGATGTTTTCGAGGCCTTTTTTAAAATTATCTGACCATTAATCCCGCTTGAAGTATTTGGTGTTTTTACGATCTCCATCCAGCCTAATCAATCTTAATTTTAAAAGAGTAGATAGGGCTGCGGAGAAAGACCAGCTTGACCGCATCACATTAAAAGAGGCTAGTCAATGACTGGCCTCATTATCAAATCATATTAAAAGAATCAAAGAATTCTAATTCTACTGAATATGTACCGATTTCACACCAAACAACCTATAATCAGAACATTCATACTTGTAACGCCAAGCCACTATGTTGAAATTCAGATTGTACTCTTTCGACAATCGCTTTAAGCAGTTGGCTATGTTTGACATCCGCAAATTTCTCGTCCCTTCTGACATCATTTTATTCCATACGACTGGATCAATCAAAATATCCTGCGCAAATTTGTTTGCCTCCCTTTCCATTGGGCTGTCAACTGAATATTCTGTCCCTCCATTAATGAAGATGCTATTTGTGCCATTAAACATATGAAGTTCAATATGTCCTAACTCATGAAGAACATCAAACACGAGTCGGCTCATGTCATTACTTCTATGGGTAGTAATAATCGATGGCATTCCATCAATATTCATGGAAACAGCATCAATAGGAGTCTTCTCAAGTTTTTCAACAACTGAATATGCAATTGAGTAATTATTCAGTATTCCTTTAATTTCCGCTTCGTTTAGACCGCCTTCGTGAACTCGTTTAGAGATTTCGATAGCAGCAGATTTAGCACAACCCACATAAAATGGTTTATCAAATTTATGCCTGCGAGATTCAATATACGCAAGAGTGAGCCATGTCGTTTGGTTTTTTTCATCAACAATTAGCTTGTCGCTCTTCTTAAAGCACTGCTGTTGAGCTATAGCATGTTGTCCGATTTCTAAAGGATAAAAGCCTAAAGCATCCTGCAGTTTGGCTAATTTATCTTGAATAAACAATGCAGGATTAATCTTTAGTCGTTTAAATAGTTCTGGCAGATTAAGCATGTTTGCTAGCATACGTTCTGCATTGAAAGCAGCCTTTTCCCTCTCATCACGAGCAGCAATAGATTTGACATCTTTATCATACTGATTTTGAAGTCTCATCCAAAAGTCTGCAGGGATGTCAATCGCATCCTCTAATTTTTGTGCGATTAATGGTGTGATATTTTCTCCTTTGAGCAGTCTTGAAAGGTTTGACTGCTGCATGCCCATACGGTCGGCTAATTCTTTTTGGGTCATGCAACGCGCCTTAATTTCATCTTTAATGATTTCGGACGGGTGAATGGCGCGGAAAGGAATGGTTCCGTTCATGTTACTTGTCTCCATAATGTTCATTGATTTCAATTAACTTGATACGAATTCCGCCGTCGAATTCTTCAAATATCAAGCGATACTTTGTTTTATATCCAATTCTAACGCTACTCGTACCTTCTCTGTCATATAAGAGAGGCTCATAATTTAATTTTTTAAACCGAATTAACTCATGGGCATTCTTTACAGACCTGAGGACAGCCATAACTCCATCAAGGTCACGAAGAAATGTAGCGTTACTTTTCAGTTTCCTGTATCTTTTATCGTCACTATTGTGATAAAGTATCAGAGACTCAATTGCTTCGTCTGAGTATTCTATTATCAATCTCTCATCTTCCATTCTGTAAATATATATAATAATTATCAAATATGATAAGTTTTTATGAAAATTTATTATATTTCGCAGGATCTTGTACACCTTCGAGGCTCTTCTCTCAGGTGAATTCCGTTGAGCCAAAATGGCTGATGAAATTTTTTAGGGGCTGGAAATAAAATTTCCCGAATATTCGGCTCTCAGTGACAGACTGTCGAGGTGATGTGACGGTTACCGGACCTCATAGAATTCCATGATGTCAAGCATCTTGAATCGGATTCCATCTATGAACGAAGTCCAGCTTTCGTGAAAATGACCGTAAAACCAATTTTGGACGGGAACGCCTTTCTGCTTGATGTAATGATGGATCTGGTCCATCGTTCGTCGTTCCATGGCAACATCGTCAATCAACGTCGGGTCCATCTGAGCCCAATCATGGAGAAAGGCATGGTCTTGTTTTTCGCAGAAGGATGGGGCCGTATGTGTAACGATTGTGTCTATAGGAATTGTGAGGGCATCAAAACACTCATTCGAAAATACAGGCATCTCATCCGGCCAATAATACCCGGTTTGTGACAAGACACGCCTTGCCTGCTCTTTCTTGCGGTGCTCCCTGTCAATGCTGACTGCTCCGCCAATACAGAGAATGTTGTGCCCGCATGCGGAGATTACGGAATAATCGGGAACTGTTCTCCAGCGCTTGTATGCAATCCTTTCTTCGTTGAAATATGCTGGGTTGTCGTGATTGCCACGGACGAAAACTATCCAGTTATTTGATTTCCGGAGTCGGCCAGCATCTTTGTTGTACACCTGCTCATAGTACGCCGGTTTGTCGAAGCCGAAACCGCAGTCACCGGCAACGATAAGAAGCGTATCTGTCATTCCATATTGGATGCACAGCTTGTATGTCAGGGTATGAAAGTCTCCGTGGATGTCTCCGCAGACTACCACGCTTTGTGCTTCCGGGTATTCGTATTGCTTTATCATAATAGGTTGTAAATTATCTCAATCCTCTTACCATCCTATTTCAGTTTTCATTGTTTCCACTTCCTTATGAATCCGCTCGTCGGAATTGTCCGACAACGACAGGATTAACGATATCTTGTCACAGACTCCATTCTCTGCAAGCATCTTCGGGTCATACATCCAAACCTCGATGCAGTTAAGACCTCTGGCATCTTGAATGATACGGTTCTCGAATTCTTTGCTTACCGCTTTACAGCTGCCGGATGCGACTATCATCGAATACTCTTCCAAGGCTGTTTCTCCGGCATCAACCCCGTCAATCTGGGAGATATCGTCATCGGTGACAATCCGTTTGATAACAGGAGTGCGGAAGAAAGATTTTGCTGCCAATAGAAGTTCGTCCCTGCCAGGAAAGTTAATCACGCACTTTCTCCCATTCATCTTCAAGGGCACTATCTTCTCGCCAATCCATTTGAGTGCTCTGGATGCCGTAAGGTATGATGCCCCGAACTGTTTGGCTATTGTCTTCGCATCAAGTCCATTGAGATTTCCTTTCTGCAATTGATAGAGGATTATCACCTGAGCGAGAGGGGGAATGGTTTCTGAGACGTCGGCATTGGCATACCTGCCGCCGAGATCGACCATCAAGGACGGCATAAACATACGCTTCCCGGGAACGATGAAATCAACCCTTTTATGTATCAGTCTGTGAATGTCAACGG
>DCIP01000012.1:10510-11027 GCA_002317115.1 Candidatus Scybalocola fimicaballi | reverse complement strand
GTGTTGCATTCAACGTAACATCTCGTGAGCAGGTTATCATCAACACTTGGTACGGTGGTGTGATGAAGAAGGGTATGTTCTCAATGCAGAACTACTACTTGCCTCTACAGGGTATCGCTTCAATGCACTGTTCAGCAAACTGCGACATGAACGGTCAGAACACAGCTATCTTCTTCGGTCTATCAGGTACAGGTAAGACAACTCTTTCAACAGATCCTAAGCGTAAGCTTATCGGTGATGACGAGCACGGTTGGGATGACGAGGGCGTATTCAACCTAGAGGGTGGATGCTACGCTAAGGTTATCGGTCTTTCTAAGGAGCACGAGCCAGATATCTACGGAGCTATCAAGCGTAACGCACTTCTTGAGAACGTAACTGTTGCTAAGGATGGTAAGATTGATTTCAACGATAAGAGCGTAACTGAGAACACTCGTGTTTCTTATCCAATCAACCACATCAACAACATCCAGCCAGGTTCATCAGCTCCAGCTGCAAAGAACGTTATCTTCCTTTCAGC
>DCIP01000012.1:0-10368 GCA_002317115.1 Candidatus Scybalocola fimicaballi | reverse complement strand
GCTTGTTTCGGTCAGGCATTCCTTGAGTTGCACCCAACTAAGTACGCTGAGGAGCTAGTTAAGAAGATGAAGAAGTCTGGTGCTAAGGCATACTTGGTTAACACTGGATGGAACGGAACTGGTAAGCGTATCTCTATTCCTGATACTCGTGGTATCATCGACGCTATCCTTGATGGTTCAATCTTGAAGGCTCAGACTAAGATGATCCCTATGTTCAACTTCGAGGTTCCAACAGCTCTTCCAAATGTAAACCCAGCTATCCTTGACCCTCGTGACACTTATGCTAACGCATCTGAGTGGGAGACTAAGGCTAAGGATCTTGCTGCTCGTTTCATCAAGAACTTCGAGAAGTACACAGGTAACGAGGCTGGTAAGGCTCTTGTTGCTGCTGGTCCAAAGATGTAATCAAACGCTATTAATTAGCATATATAATGAGAGACGTGAGCAATCACGTCTCTTTTTATTTATATATGATTTTATAAGAGTTCTTCATAAATGTTAAATAAATACAAAAACGATGAAATGAAATTTTCTATGACATTTCATTCTGCATTTAATTTTGTATTTTTGAAAACAAAAAAAGAAAAAATATGGAAACTAAAAAATGTCTTACTTGCGGAGCCGAAATGGATGTTAACGCAATCAAGTGTCCTTCATGTGGTGCATCAAAGGGAAGAAAGAAGCCAATGCCGAAGTCTCATTTGGCTTGGGCTATTTTCTCAACTCTTTTCTGTTGTTTGCCAACAGGAATTGTATCAATCGTTTATGCAGCTAAAGTTAGTAAAACATATCAGCAGGGTAATATTGTAGAAGCTTATAGAAAGAGTAAGCTTGCTGACCGTTGGGCAAATATCGGAGCTTTGATCGCTTTTATACCTCTTATCCTTTATATCCTTGTAAATGTTGTAGGAGTTAATATTGCATTGGTTAGTGATATACTTAAAAATTTAGGTATCTAATTAACGATGTATAGTCGTATAAAATACGTTATAATAGCCGTGGCCATAATCTTATTGGCTACGGTTTATTTTATATATGATCCATCTGTTTCAGGAAATATCAGATTTCCCAAATGCCCGTTCCTTGTGCTGACTGGGTTCAAATGTCCTGGGTGTGGATCACAAAGAGCTATTCACGCCCTTCTAAACCTAAATTTTGCCGATGTGGTAAAATACAACGCTATGTTTGTTCCTGCAATCCCTTATCTGATTTTGCTTGTTATTGGAATGTGGAAAAGAGAGGAATATCCAGAGTTTCACAACAGATTAAATTCTTATGGAAGTTGCGTAGTTGTCTTCATCATTATAATAGGGTGGTGGTTGCTTCGCAATATTTTTGATTGGTGAAATTGCCACTTATCCTACTTTATCAACATTATCAACCAATTATCAACATTATTTTGTATATATGTTGAAAAAAACAATTATGGATGTTTTTGTTTAAATAACTGATTGATTTATTTTTGTATGGTTTGATGTGTGAAGGCACGTCAGATAATTAGTAAATCATAAATAGCAAAGAGCTTGTTTTAATGAAAATGTGTGCGATAAATCGTCATATATCATCATATATTAGGAACATCCTATTTTTAGCCGTAATGGTTTTGAATTTAGGAATGCATCAGGTGTGTGCGAGAATTATAGATATTGACGAACTTTTTCCTATCGGTTCTGTAGAACCATATAAAATATATACAGCAGAAGATTTCGCTTCCGCATTTGAATCTTATGATTATTGGCTCAATGATCCTGATTATGGTGGTTGGTTGTCTGTTAAAGATGATATTTTAAGATTATCATTGCAGGACGACATTGATATGGAGGGGCTTGATTTCATCCCTTACCAATTAGCAGATGCGGTAGAAATTTTTATTGATGGTAATGGTCATACTGTTAAAAATCTAAAGTTTACGGGCTATGACGGGGCTGGTTATTCTGGTTTGGTACCTCGATTAGCTCCTGGGGCTGTCATAAAAAATATTAGATTTGAAGACATTGATGTCACGTTGCCATCAAAAAATAGTGGTGTTTTAACTGGTTTTATTGGTACCGGGGTAGAAATAACGAATTGTTTTATAGGAGGTAAGGTTAAATATACTTGTAAAAATAGTGGCATATTTGGAGGATTGGCCGCTGTTACTGTTAATTATAATCCATTTGTTGTCAAGGACATAACTGTTGATTTGGAGTTTGATTTGCCTTCTTCAGTCAGTACGTTCGGAGGTGTTATTGGAAATGTTTATGGTGCCAATGAAATTGAATTATCCAATTTAGTCAATCGTTCTAAGAAGACATTGTACGTTGATAGGGCGACGTGGGGAATTGGAGGAATATTCGGATTGGTTGATTCTTCAGTTGATTTTAAGACTCATGATTGTTCCAACTATATGAGTATTTCATGTAGTTCAACTAATGTTGGAGGTATTGTTGGAGCAATGGAGTATGTTGAGTCAACAGTAAATGAAATATACAATTGCACTAATAATGGTAATATCTATTCCGACTATGGAGATGTAGGAGGTATCGCTGGATATACAGGTGGCGCGAGAGTTTATAATTGCGTAAATCTCGGAAATATAAAAAGTTATGATCCTTCTGCAGCTCAAAAACATGAAGGGGATGATCAACCCAAAGAAGAAAATGTAGGAGGAGTAGGCGGTATTGTAGGAAGATATCATGTTAAATCTTTAAGTTCACGAGATGCAATATTGTCTTCATGTATTAATTTGGGATATGTGTCATCAATTGAAGATGGCAACGTCGCTGACATTGTTGGTCGTTTGACAAGTGCAAGTAATGACAATTATCAGGTTTCTTCTGGCAGAGGACCGAAAATTTTCCCATTCAGAAACTGTTTGTCACTTTCTTTAGACCATTCTAACTCAATTGTAAAACAATTTGTTTTTAGTAATGATCCTGATGCGAATATCTTAGGTGGTCTTTATTCTGACGCCTCGTTAGGGAAAACGCCATCAAATGATTCTATTCATATTCTTTCTAATAGCGAGTTGACATCTGGTAATGTTCCTTTCTATTACTACAATAATTCTGAAGATAACGCTTATTGGTATGATAATCCTACTGCATTGGCAAATTCGTTTGAGCCGCCTTTTATGCAGAAGAAAGGATTCTATCCATACTTGGATCTAAACGATGATATTGCGAAGCTTGCCTCACTTCCGGTTTTAATAGCTGAAGGTGAACGTCTTGACAGCATTGCCTCTGGTTTCACATGTGGAATGATAGATGGGGTAGTGTGGGCTTCTGCAAAAGGTAAGTTTGTTGTTTCCGACGATGGTGTAGCGACAATTTTAGCCGCTGGTGAAGATACTCTTTATGGTTACCTTGGAAACGCGGTTATCGCTCGTCCGGTAGTGGTGGATCTTACTAAAAATGTGTTTGGCGGTGGTAGAGGTACTGAAGATAAGCCTTATTTGCTTAAGACTTTAGCTCATCTTGAGGAGTTGAGAGATTCTCTTGCTACTGAGCCAGGATGGTCGAAAAATCATTATTTCAAACTTGCCGCAAACATTTCGGATCTTGATTTCGCACTTTCTCCCAATCGCCAGACTGCCTTTATGGGAAATCTCGACGGTGCAGGCTATTCAATCACTATGAATATCGCTGATTCCAAAGCCGACGCTGCTTTGTTTGTCTTTGTTGAGAATGCCACAATACACGATTTGCAGACTTCCGGTTCGGTGTCTGGCAAGGATTTGGCTGCCGGTGTCTGCGCTGCGGCTTTGAATTCGAATATTTATAATTGTTTTAACAGTGCCAAGATTTCAGCCGCAACTGCCGGTGGTGTCGTGGCTTATTCTAACGGTGGCAATTTATACGGACTTTGTAATTCTGGATCAATCAAGGCTACTGAGATCGCAGGTGGTGTGATTGGCAAGGTGATTGATTTTAAGACTTCAACCAGAATTTCAGATTTGGTAAACTCTGGTTTTGTCTATGGTTCGGAAGCTGCCGGTTTGATCGGTGTCGCAGAGAAGATTTCTGCAAGCTATGCATTCAACCGTTTGATCAACTATGGTAGTGTATACGGTACGTCGGAAGCCTATCCATATATATTCACGTCGCAATTCTCAGGCTTTACATTCCCTGATTGCCATTATGATATTCAGATCTCACGAAATGGAAAGTGTGAGACAAGTGAGTTTGCGGGAGCTTCGGTAGGAACAGAAATTTTACCGACTTCGGCAACTGATGTGGCTTATGAACTTGTATTTGATGGTGATAATGCAGTTTACATTCCGTCATTCACTAAGGATATGCGTAATGTGGAGTTGCTTGGATTGATGCCTACTTTTGAAAATGAGGAGTTGACTTCATTCGTGCAGACATCGCCTTTGCTTCTTACAGAGGGCAAGTTGATTCTTCGCAAACTTGGTGATTCGGAAGAGTTTGCTAAGTTGTCCGACTTGATCTCAATGAAAGATGTTCCTGCCGTCCTTGCTCAGAAATCTGAGTTTGGAGAGGAGCGTGAGACATATATCAATATTGCTGCTATTCCATTCCGTTCGGGAGACGGTTCGGAATCTGATCCTTATTTGATCAACAGTTTGGATGATTTGAAATCCCTTGCTGATCTGATTCAGCAGAATAAGGTGACTGACAAATATTATATGACATCGAAGCAGAACAATTGGTCATATAATAAGCATTTCAAGTTGACTAATGACATCTTGGGTAACGGCACTGGATCTTCAATTCTCACTGAGGCGATTGCCAGTGTGGATAATCCGTTCCAGGGAGTGTTTGATGGAGATGGACACACAATCAAGGTCTCTATCAATGATAAGAATAAGAACTACCAGGCTTTGTTTGCGAACATTGAGTCGGGAGCTGTCATTGAGAATTTGAAAGTTGTCGGTGTAGTGACTGGCAAGATTAACGTCGCTGGTGTTGTCGCTTGTGCGACTGACCTTAGAGATGGAGATGAACCGGTTATTCGCAACGTAATAAGTAACGTCGACGTCACATCTACATCTGAGTGTATCGGTGGTATCTGTGGAAAGTCGAGTGCTCGAATTGAGGATTGCGCAAACGCTGGAACTATTTCTGTAACCTTTGATTCTAATCCTTACTATACAGGCGGTATTGTAGGATCCACAACATCGAATGTCATTCGTTGTATGAATATCGGAACTGTTCACGGACATCGTCGTGTAGGTGGAATTGCAGGTTATGCGATGAACGACGACGCGAAAGGTTTGATCAAGGATTGTGTTAATTATGGAATGATCTCTTCACAGTGTCCTCCGTCGGCAGAGTTCGCTTGTCTTGGTGGTATTGTAGGTTCTGCTGATAATTTTGATGTTGAGACTTCATTGAATTTAGGAAGAGTTTCTTGCCGTAATGAAATAGAGGTCGACGCGATTGTTGGTAGCGCGACCGGTGAGGTTAAGAATTGCTACTACGACAAGCAGGTGTCTGCGTTGTCAAGCAATTACGGAACTGGATTGTTGACTACTGAGATTTCTGCCTTGTCGTTGGAACCATTCAAAAACAATGCGGGAATGTATCCTACGTTGACAACTCCGTTGAATGACGAGGAGTTCCCTATATTGGCAATGTCATCACTGATGCTTTACGAGAATGAAGATAAGACAGTTTTCGACGATGTCACAAAGATGTCTTACTATGGCGACGTGAATGTGGCTAACGCAAATGTCAAGTGGACAAGCAAGAATGGAGTGGTGGAGGTTGTCAAAACAGATGATGGCTACATTGTTAAGCCGGTGGCTGTAGGCAGCGATACTTTGACTGCATCTTACGGTAGCTATTCAAAACAGGTTTCTGTGGACATCTATTGTATTCCTGTCCGAATCGACACTACTATTTCTGGCTGCCAGATGGTTTCTGTTCGTAAGAGCGACGGTTCTGAGATTATTTGCAAAAACGATACGACATTCACTGAGGTTTATCCGCGAGAGAATTCAAATTGTGATAGCACAATCAAGTATATTGTAAAGATCAATAAGTTGAAAGACTATATGATTGATACTGTCCTTTGTGGAAAGGACGTCCTTTCAGGTGCTGTCTACCGTGGAATCAATTATACGAATGCTGATTATATCACTCGTTATGATACGGTAGGTTGTGATTCTGCAATAACAACCCGATTGAGAGTCGTTATCCCTCGCGTCGATTCTACTTATTTCAATTCAGGATGTGATTCCGTTTTCTGCGAGGTCGACGGCAAATATCACTATAAGACAGTAAGTTTCTACGATACTCTTAGGTCAAAAACATGTGGCTGCGACAGTGTCATCATCAAAGTCAATTTGAATGTGACAAACAGTGATGGCTATGAGTTTGACGAGGTCTACCTTGATTCATTCATTGTGGATGGCAAGAAGTTGGTAGGCGGAGAGTCGATCACGTTAACTGATACTTTGGTTACTAAGAACGGTTGCGACAGTATCGTTAAGAAGAATATCTACGTTTATGATCGCGTCTACAAGATGGATACAGTGATATATGCTTGTGATTTCTATCTTGACAACGTGAATTTCAAGAAGATTACTCATGATACCGTCTTGGTTGAGCAGTTGAGCGAGACTTTGCATGGAATTGTAGTTGACGGATATTACTTGCAGAGACGTGATGTGCGAATCGCTCACAACACTGCGTCCGATACAACAAGAATTCCAGATGAGTATTATTGTGAGCGTTATCGCTTAACAGAGAATGTAGGTGGAGTGGAGAATGTGATAGGATATATCACTCGTGATACAGTGGTGCTTACAAATATCCCACGCGACAAGAAATGTGACAGTGTGTTGGTTCGCACAATTCATATTTTGCCAGCACCAGTCAAGGATACGGTTGAGATTGTCAATTGTGGTGATTTCTATGATGAGACACTTGACACTACATTCACTGCCACTCAGGATTATGTGGTTCGCAGGAAGTTCAATAATTCTCACTGCGATTGCGACAGCTCAATTTCATTGCGTCGCTACACAATACGCACTACTAAGCATAACACAGTCAATATCTCTGGATGTAGTGAGGCTCAGTACACATTCTATGGCAATGTGGCTCCTACAACATTCACATCGAGCGTTGATACAATGGAGGTGATCCAGTACACATCCGGACCTGTTTGTGACAGTATCATCAACACAATCCATATCGCTGTTGCCAACCCAATCTATGATACTGTCAGCAAGAGCACTTGTGGAGATACAATCATGTATGCAGGCAAGGTTTACTTGGCAAGTGACGGAGATTACAAAGAGACAATCACATATCGTTCGGCAGCAGGTTGCGACAGCTTGATTCGTTTCCTTGACTTCAGATTTGTGGAGACTATCGAGAATGTGTTGCCTACAAAGTATGGATGCGACTCTGTAGTATGTGAGATCAACAATAAGGTTTATTACGAGGATCATACAATCAGCGTTGAGGTAGGAGTGACAGAGCAAGGATGTCCAATCTTCAACACACAAAGCGTAGTCGTGTTACATCCTACATCATCATCAGTTGAGGTGATGGGTTGTGAGTTTGCTGAATTCAACGGCGGCATCTACTATAACGACACTACACTGCAGCTGCATTTGAAGAGCACTTTGTGTGATTGCGACAGCTTCGTCAATGTCAAGATTTTGGTATTGCCACGTATTGAGTCGCCAACAATCTATTTGTCTGATTGTGACAGCGTGACGATCACTGATCCTGAAAATGGAGAAGTTGTAATCAAAGAAGACGTGGATGATTATCAATGTCTGTACCAAAAAGTCTATAATGTTGCAGGAAAAGAGTATATTTGCGACAGTATTGTGCATTACAATGTTCATGTGAAGAAACCGACTTACAATTCTGTGGTTATCTCAGGAGAGAGTTCAGTCGTCTACGGCGGTCAGACATACCGTCGCAGCCAGGTGATCAGAGACACATTGGTTAATGCGGAAGGATGTGATTCTTTTGTTGAGATCAAGATTATTGTGGAGAAAGACTTGGGTTATCCAGTTATCGTGGACAAGTTTGGCTACACATTGTTCTGCAACAACAACATTGGACCAGTGAAGTTTGCTACATACCAGTGGTATAAAGACGGTGTCGCTATTCAGGGAGCAACGAAGGAATACTACGAGGGTGCAAAAGGAGAGAAACTCAACGGTTGCTACTATGTTGAGGTCACTTCCGTCGCAGGAAAAGAGTTTGTTTCTGAGACATATTGCGTCGACAAGGAGAGAGAGTTGAAGATTTATCCAAATCCAGTATCTCCTGATGAGGTTCTTACAATCGACTATCCATTTACGGATGATGAGAAGAAGAATTTGAGAGTCGAGATCTACGACGCAATTGGAATAATGGTAGATGAGTTCATGCCGACGTCGTATCCAATTCAGATGAATGCGACATTGCAAGCCGGACATTATTTTGTGATGATCTTTGTGGCGGATGACAGAATATTGGATACACGTTTTATTGTGAGATGATAGTGAGTAAGACTATGGGACTACAAAATATAAAAAGAGGATTTAGATGCGTTGCGGCATTGGCTATAGCAGCGGCAAGCAGTTCGACTGTTTCCGTTGCGGCTGATAAACCTGCCGTAAAGAAAACGTTTGTTGATAGTTTGATTTTCAACTATGAGAATTCAATCTGGGGCAAAGACCCTGCTGTGCCTCTTGAACCGCTTGGACAGACAACACAGTCGACATTGAAAGACTTGTCTTACTACGGAGTGTTTGAGGATGCGCCGTTGCTATCGACAGACCGCACAATCTTCGTAGATTCCACATATAAAGTGCAGCTTCACACCACTAAGCGTGAGGTGTTGCAGGAGAAAGACGAGACACATTCCCACGTCGGCATTGGAATGACATTCGGACCTACATTCATGACATATAAGTCTGAGATGGGAGAGGGTAAGATGGATTTGTCGCCAGGAATACATGTGATGTACGACTATTATCTCAACCATCACTGGGGATTCATGACTGGAGTCAATTTCTCATTCACCACAGGAACTTTTATCGGACAGAATTATAGTGATACATATAGCTACGTCGATTACGAAGGAGACAAGTTGAATTTCAAGTACAATGTCGGAGAGATAGAGGAGGTCAATAAACTTGTATTGTTGGATGTTCCTGTCACATTGTCGTATACAACAGGTAGTTTGTTTGGCCATGCAGGTTTGAAGATCGGTGTGCCAATCAAATTGAAATACGACCAGACATTGAAGGACTGTGATTTCACATGTGAGATTCCAGCGTATAATACAACTATGAATCATGGAGCCGCTCTTGGTTTGAACAATAGAGAATGCAAGTATGCAGGACAGTTCACAAGTTCACCGATCATGATCATGTTCACAGCTGACGCCGGTTATCGTTTCCAGATTAACAAGATGTTCAGCATTAACGCAGGAATATTCTTCGACAAGGCTTTGTACAGAATCAAGTTTAAGGCAGATTCCGACGAGGACAATGTGCAATATGAGAAGAAGAAAGAAGTTTACGATTTCTTGAAGACGTCAAACCCTAAAGACCAGAGTGAGCTTCCAGCATATTTAATTCAGTCAAGTGTGTTGAGTGGACAACAGATGTCTACAAAACAAAGAATCGCAGAGAGTTTGGGATATACCAATCTCGGTTTGAAGATCACATTCACATTCGACAGATACGGAAAGGATTTTTATCCTGAAGAGGAAGGGTCAGAAGAGAATATCTTTGAATAAAAATTGAATGAATCCGTAGAGACGTGGCGTGCCGCGTCTCTAAAATATATTAATACGACAACATGAATCTAAAAGAAGGAAAAGGCGTAGCATTCGACTACCTTGAGCAATATGGAGCAGTATTTATCGTCGGCACAATGACAGATTCAGCATGTGCTGAGGAGATGAACGGAGCGGCTGAAAAGTATAAGGATGTAAAGGATCTTTTTGACAAGATTGAGACAGACACACCATGTGGTGCACAATGTGGAAAAGGTTATCTGTTCTATGTTCCAAGCAACAATCAGAATTTCTCGGTTGAGTCAATGGTAAGAGAGGCGACGGGAATTCTTTCTGAAATAGGCATCCACAATTTGGTTGTGAAGGTATTTGATTCTGCTTACAAGGATGGAGTGGTGAAGGCTCTTGAGTCGAGAGACAGCCTTGACGACGTTTTATTGATTGGATAAATTCCGGGTAACCACAAGGGATTGCCCCTACTAGAATCCAATTGAATGGAATTAAATACTAAGACGATATTGAAATTCGCATTGATTGCTGTGGTGGCATACGCATCACGGCCGCTGTCTGATGCAATAGTGTCGTATTTTAAATCCACTGTTGTAGAGACTAAAAGTGTAGAATCTTCCAAACAATTATCACAAGCATGTGTGTCTGGTACAATTA
>DCIP01000009.1 GCA_002317115.1 Candidatus Scybalocola fimicaballi | reverse complement strand
ATCGAGGCATTGATGCAGGACGGTAAGGCACTACAGAGTGGTACATCACACTTCTTGGGACAGAACTTTGCAAAGGCATTCGACGCACAGTTCCAGAACCGTGAGGGAGGAATGGACTACGTATGGGCAACATCATGGGGAGTTTCCACTCGTTTGATGGGAGCGTTGATCATGACACACTCAGACGACAACGGACTTGTTCTACCTCCAAAGTTGGCTCCAATCCAGGTGGTTATCGTGCCAATCTTCAAGGGTGACGATCAGAAGAACGCCATCGCAGAGAAGCTTGACCCAATCATGAAGGAGTTGAAGTCAAAGGGCATCTCAGTTAAGTACGACGACGATTCACAGAAGCGTCCAGGATTCAAGTTTGCAGAGTACGAGTTGAAGGGTATTCCAGTGAGACTATGTATGGGAGCAAGAGACTTGGAGAACGGCACTATCGAGGTAGCACGTCGTGACAACTTGACAAAGGAGAGCATCAACTTGACAGATACAGTTGCATACGTAGAGAATCTACTTGCTGACATCCAGGCAAACATGTTGAAGAAGGCAATGGATTTCCGCAACGCAAGCATCAAGAGTGTTGACACATACGAGGAGTTCAAGACAGAGATCGAGAAAGGTGGATTCATCCTTGCGCACTGGGATGGAACAGCTGAGACAGAGGCACTTATCAAGGAAGAGACAAAGGCAACAATCCGTTGCGTGCCATTCGACTCATACATCGCTGGAGACAAAGAGCCAGGCAAGTGTATGGTGACTGGTAAGCCAAGTAAGTGCAGAGTATTGTTCGCTCGCTCTTATTAATGCATAATTCATAATGCACAATTCATAAATTAGGCTTGGAGAAAACTCCAAGCCTTTTTTACTGCCTGGAAGGCTGTACCGAGCGAAGCGAGAGTAACCCGGGACGAAGTCTCGGCAATATGATCTGCCATTGAATTCTGCCTGGAAGGCAGTACCAGATCAATCTTCTAAAAATTTGTCAGTTTTTGGATCTAATCCAAATTCAATTAATAAACTTTCGTATTCTTCTCGAAAATCAAAAGTTTTATGATGCTCTTTTTGATTGCGGATATAGTTTATTACATTAGGTCTGTCTTTTACTGCATACGTAAAAGCTGCATATCCATTACCCCACGAATCGAAAAAAGGGAACATTTCTTTATGTTCTTTCATCCATGAGGAAGTCGATTGTTTTAAAGCTTTCATGAAATCACTTAGAGCTATCGTTGGATGTATCTCTATACACATATGCACATGATCTTGCATTGCGTTAACACGATAGAGTGTACATTTTTTTTCTTTGCAAATTCCAAAGATATATGCAAATAGATCTCTTTCGTGTGCTTCATTGATTGTTCGTTTGCTGCACTTAGTGCGCCATACTATATGATATGTTAAACAAATATGACTCATAACTTTGTACCGTTTATTTTATTTGTGTTGCCTTCCAGGCAAATAGTTAGATTACATTTTAAGCCCGAGACGGTGTCCCGGGTTACTCTCGCTTCGCTCAGTTGAGCCTTCCAGGCTATTATCTGCAACTCTGTACTGTTCCATAAATATAAATTCAATCTAAACTCTCAATTTGTCTTGTTTCCTCGTTTACTCTTGCATTTTTAATATCTAACATAACCTCTTCGACGCTTTTCCCATCATTTTCCCATGCTCCGGTCAATTCAGAAAAAGCATTCTCTTTAGACTTACCTTTATTTCTTAAAAGATTTTTAATGTAATTCAAGACATCATTTAATGCTGTTTCATCATTTCCCAGCAATTCTGTCGACATCCTGATATTACGTTTTAATTCCAATGTCGTCATAAGCAATTTTTTTTGTACTTTGCAAAGATAAAAAATTCCAAATTAAATCCTTATTACGAATTTCTAAATTCTAATTTATTTTGTTATTTTTGTAACGTTTGTGTTTGATGGTGATTTACACCAATTTAATACATACAGAGACGCGAATTTCCACGTCTCCAATATTAGGCGAAAGAAATCAAAATAAACAACAAGACATAATTCATTTATGAAGAAAATTTATTTGTCACTTTTATGCGGTTTGATGCTTGGCACATCATGCACAAAGAAAGCCGCAGACAATAGCACTGCAGCGTCGACTACAGTAGACAACGGACCAATCGCTAAAGACACCACTTGGAAGACATTGACACTCCGTGAGAAGATCGGACAGACAATGCAGATCATAGCTAAGCCATTGGATCAGGCTGCTATGGGTGGAGGATCACTCAAGGGATTTATGGAGAAATATCCTGTCGGCAGTATCTTTATCGCAGACTGGTATATCAAAGAGAATTATAAGCCAAAAGATCCTTTGGCAGTGTTGCCAGAGATCTTGAAGGAGTACAATGATAATTCAAAGTATCCTTTGCTTGTCAGCGAGGATTTCGAGAGAGGAATCGGAGAAACATATTCTAAATACACACACCTTCCTGTCGGCATGTCGCTTGGTGCTGCCAACGACACAGCTCTTGCTTACGATTCAGAGCAGGCTATCGCTATGGAGGCTCGTGAGATGGGATTCAACTGGTTGCTACACCCAGTGTCTGACCTTAACATGAACCCAATTCAGGAGTTGGTGGTTGAGCGTTCTGTTTCAGACGACGTGAATAAAGCTCTACCAATCTTGAAGAGCCAGATGCACGGTCTTCACTCAAAGGGAGTCATCTCTACAATCAAGCATTTCCCTGGCGACGGTGTGACAATGCGCAACCAGCATATCGTCACTACAGCAAACTCTCTATCAAAAGAGGATTGGGACAAGTCGTTTGGAAAATTGTTCAAGGGATTGATCGACGGTGGAGCTGCATCAATCATGGTTGGACACATTCAGTTGCCAGCTTACCAGACTCAGAAGATCAACGGTCAGTTGCCACCTGCAACTCTTTCTAAAGAGCTTATGGTGGACATGCTAAAGAATAAGTTCAACTATAAGGGAGTTATCATCACAGACGCTCTTAACATGGGAGGTTGTGCTGGTTATTATAAGAACGAGCTTGAGGTATCAGTTCAGTGTTTCGTAGCTGGTGCCGACGTCGTGCTATGGCCAGATGTAGCATATATGGATACAGTTGAGGCAAGAATCCTACGTGGAGAGATCCCAATGTCTCGTTTGGATGACGCAGTAGAGCGTGTATGGGCTATGCGTGAGCGTTTTGGTTACAACACAAAGGAGAATCAGCAGATCGCTACTCCAATGACAGATGCAGACAGAGCATTTGTAAAGAAGACAGGTGCGGCTGTAGCAGATAAGGCAATCACAATTACTGAGAATAGAGAAAATCTACTTCCAATCAAGGCTGAGGATGGCAAGAGAATCGCACTTATCGAGGTTGGAGAGCAGATGACAGTTGAGAAATTCGCAGTTACAAAGAGAGAATTGGAGAGCCGTGGATTCAGCGTAGATATTCTTGACAACCCTCACTTCTACTCATGGGGTTGGAGAATTGACTCTTTGAACTCATACGACAAGATCCTTGTTTGCTTCGAGAACCGTTATTTCCACCCACTTGGAACATGCTTGCTAAAAGACAAAGAGTCGTTTGCGGTATGGACAGCCAACATGTTGGATCCAAAGAAGAGAATCGCCATCTCGTATGCTAACCCATACGCATTGGAGATCTACGAAGGAATCGTCCCTACAAAGATCAACGCGTATAGCATCGACACATTCTCTCAGAAATCTGTAGTTAAGATTTTAACAGGAGAGCTTCAGGCCACTGCAGAGTCTCCAGTAAGATTGAATAGAGATGAGTTGAAGTAATCAATATTGATTTGAATCATAAAAGGTCAGGAGGCAACTCCTGACCTTTTTTAGTATCAACCATCAACCATCAGCCATCAACCAAAAAAGGCCTGAGGTTTCCCCCAAGCCCATTATGAATTATGCATTAAGCATTATGAATTATTAAAGCTGTGCTGCAGGCAACTCAAAGATAGATGATGCTGTCTTGCCTGGATCACCAGTCTCATAACCTCTCTTCAACCAACGTGAACGCTGAGCTGATGTACCATGGTTGAAAGTCTCTGGCTGTGTACGACCGTAAGCCTGCTGCTGTAGATAATCGTCGCCAATCTTAGTGGCAGCATTCAAACCTTCCTCGATATCACCAGCCTCCATAGAGTTGTACTTAGCGTTATCATGGTGAGCCCATACACCAGCAAAGAAATCAGCCTGAAGCTCAAGACGCACATTCAAAGCGTTGCTCTCTGCCTGAGACATTCTTGCCTGCTGCTGCGACACCTTCTGCAATGTACCAAGAAGATACTGCACGTGGTGACCTACCTCGTGAGCGATAACGTATGCCTTTGCGAAATCTCCCTTGGCACCGTAGTTTGTCTCCAACTGATCGAAGAAATCAAGGTCGATATATACAGCTTGGTCGCCTGAACAATAGAAAGGACCAGACTGTGATGTTGCATTTCCACAAGCTGATGATACAGAGTTACGGAATACCACCATCTTAGGCGCTTTATATGTCATTCCAGAATTCTTAAACACCTCTGTCCATACATCCTCAGTACCAGCAAGGATCTGTGCTGCAAACTGATATTTTTCCTCGTCTGCCTTTGTTGGCTTGTAACCACTTCCAGTCTCAACCTTTGGCTGGCTTGAATAATTACTGAATCCAGCCTGTAGACCAGATGCCACACTTCCCGTCTGAAGGTATGTGAAAATTCCTACAATTGCAGCAACCAAAAGTCCACCACCACCAGCGGCAGCTTTTCCACTTACACCACGTCTGTCATCCACATTGCTGGATGTTCTTCTTCCTGTTAGCCTCATTATTTTATGTTTTAAAGTTTGTATTCTAAATTGCAAAATTAATATTTTACATTTACGTTGACGTCAACTATATCACTTTTTGTTAACCTCAGCGTCAACGTCAACGTTTATTTGACTCCGAATTCCTTGTCAATCTTAAGCAATGGAGCGATAAAGAACGGAGGGATAGTACAAATGCAAACCCAAATAAAGAAGTTTGTATAGCCCAACATCTCCTGCATGTAACCGGCGATCATTCCCGGAATCATCATTCCAAGAGCCATCAGACCAGTGCAGATGGCATAGTGAGTAGTGGAATATTTGCCCTGTGAGATATAGACAAGATAGAGAGTGAAGGCAGTGAATCCGAATCCGTAGCCAAACTGTTCAATAGCCACCATCACATAAATGGTAGGCAGGAATGTCGCCTGCGTCGCACTAAGGAAAATATAGACGATATTCGGCACATTCATAAACAGCATCATAGGAAACAACATCTTCTTCAAACCATATTTCGACACCGCAATTCCGCCAAGCACACCACCCGTCATCAAAGCAATAACACCCACAAGGCCATAGATATTGCCGACGTCGGTCAAAGTCAAGCCGAGACCGCCATTTTCCAAAGTATCCTTCAAGAATAGCTGAGCAATCTTACCAAGCTGAGCCTCACCAAGACGATAAGTAAAGATGAAAAGCAAAGCAAGAAGCAACTCAACCCCACTGAATTTTGCGAAAAATGATTGGAAATTATTCTTTAGCGACGCAAAAACACCCTCTACATTTTCGTCTTCGTTTTCGTCTTCGTTAGCGTTAACGTTAACGTCAACGTTTTTCTCCTTCGGCAACATTGCAAAATGATAAACAGAAAGGAAAAGGAAAGCCACAGCCATAATATAGAAGACGGTGCTCCACGCACTCGCATGGGCAGGGATAATCTCCATTCCGTCGACGTAATTCTTTTCAAACAACTGACCAGCCAACACAAGACATCCCCACTGGCAAAGCACCGTGCTGATTCGATAGAAAGTGTTACGGATACCCACAAAGAACGACTGCTGGTTAGTGTCCAGAGCCAGGATATACAAACCGTCGGCAGCGATATCATGAGTGGCAGAGGCAAAAGCGCAAAGCCAGAAGAAAGCAAGAGAAGCGTTGAGCCAGAAATCAAGAGGGGCTGTGAAAGCGACGCCGGCAAGAGCAATCGCGACGATAAACTGCATCACCACCACCCACATCTTCTTACTGCCAAACAGATCAAGGATCGGACTCCAGAACGGTTTGATCACCCAAGGAAGGTACATCCAAGAAGTATAAAGAGCGACGTCGGCATTGCTCAAACCCATTTCTGAAAGGAAAAGCATGGCAAGAGTGTTAACAGCGAAGTAAGGCGCGCCCTCAGCCATATATAAAGTGGGAATCCAAGCCCACGGAGTCATTTTGCGGTTATTCATATTAATATAAGTTCAATGATTACAAAAATAATAATGAAAAGGTAGAATTGCAAATAAAACGCTGACGATAACGTTGACGATGACAATAACATAGGATGTAGCGGTATAAAATATAAAAAGACGCTTGAATAAGCGTCTTTTGAAGGTTGTCCTACTAGGACTCGAACCTAGTCAAACGGTACCAAAAACCGGTGTGCTACCATTACACCATAGGACAATCACATTGATAGCCAAAAAGGCTCTCATTTGCGAGTGCAAAGGTAACGTGATTTATCTATTTCTGCAAATAAAAGCCAATGTTTTTCATTATTAATTGGCAAAACAATCAATTTCAATGACTTACAACACACTTACGATAATACAACAAAAACGTATATGCATTTTTATTCGTATTGGAAAGAAGAGTGAATAAACAAACTTTTTTTAACTTTTTTCGTATCAATTTTCATATTCTACCCCATAATAGCGAGTTATGATTTTACTACGCAACTTTTCATTTTTTTTAACCTTAAATCAGTTTTTTCTTCCCAACTTTGCAATCGTAAAACAAATAACATGGACGACGTAATCGGCGAACTACATATAATGAAAGTCTATCCTGAGACCATCGTGGATGGTCCTGGCTTTCGCTATTCGATCTACTTGGCTGGATGCAGACATCACTGCCCCGGCTGTCAGAATCCGAATAGTTGGAATCCGTTGAACGGTCTTCCATTGAAGCGCAGTATGGTAGATGAGATTGTTGAATCTATCAACGAAAATCCGCTTCTGGACGGTGTCACATTCTCTGGTGGCGATCCGTTCTTTAATCCAAAAGATTTCGGCTACATCTTGAAGAGAGTCAAGAAGGAAACAGGTAAAAATATCTGGGTTTACACTGGCTATCGCTTCGAGGAATTGCTTGAAATCGAAGAAGTTGTACCACTTCTAAACTATATTGACGTGATTGTGGACGGCAGATTCGACCAGTCCAAATTTGATCCACGTCTCGACTGGAGAGGAAGTTCCAACCAGAGAGTAGTCAAGGTACAGGAGGAGCTCCGCAAATACCGTAAGGAAAAAAAAGAAGCGGAGAAAGCAACAAGTAAAGCAGCTTGCTGAATTAGACAAAACAAAGAATAAAAGATATAGAAATTTTAATTGGTTAAGTGTTTGAAGACCGTGCGTTTTGACAACGAGCGGTCTTTTTTTTGTGAAAAGACAACCAATAAAAGGAAAAAGGAATCACACGACAGATGGCTTATAATAGACAATCGGCTTACTCTTTGAACGCGATAGGCAACAAAATGTCCGCAATAACGTTGATGGGTAAGTCTCCTGACGAAATTCTCGACGAAGTGCGGTGATTTGAATATTCAAGGAGTCATTCAATAGTCAAAAATCAGTATATTTGTGGAAATAAAACAAAATCCTATGATTGATCCAATAGCAATTATAAAGAAATACTACGACGAGAACAGCGAACTTTACCATATCCTCGTCACTCATTCAAAAGAAGTTGCAGACAAAGCTTTGCAGATTGTCGACGCGCATCCAGAGCTTGGCGCAGACCGTCAGTTTGTGGAGGAAGGAGCAATGCTTCACGACATCGGTATCTTCAAGACTAACGCTCCAGGCATCTGCTGCGTAGGCGACCGTCCGTACATCTGTCACGGAACTATCGGCAGCGAGTTGCTTCAGGCAGAAGGTTTGCCACGTCATGCGTTGGTGGCAGAACGTCATACAGGCACAGGATTATCATTGAAACAGATTATCGAACAGGATCTTCCTATTCCACACCGTGATTTACGCCCCGTAAGCATAGAGGAACAGATCATTTGTTTCGCAGATAAATTCTTCAGCAAAACACATCTCGGCGTCGAAAGGGATTTTGCAAAATCAAGAGCCAAACTGGAAAAATTCGGAGAAGAATCGCTATCTCAGTTTGATAAGTGGGGAAAAATGTTTTTATAACGAAGACGAAAACAAAAACATAAGCAAAAGCGTATGGTAAAAGAGATAATGCACGACCCGATATTTCTGTCTCAGAAATCAGAGCCAGCAACAGAAGAAGACAAGCAAGTGGTTATAGATCTACTCGACACACTACGAGCCCACTTGGATGGATGTGTAGGCATGGCAGCCAACATGATCGGCGTCTTGAAAAATATTATTGTGGTGTGTGTCGGAGACAAACAGGTAGCATTCATCAATCCCGTCATCACAGTGAAACTCAAACCTTATCCTGCAGAAGAAGGATGCTTGTCACTTCCAGGAGTCAAGAAGACGGTACGATACAATGAGATAGAGATGGAGTTCCTAGACGCTGATTTCAAGCCACAAAGGAAGAAATTCCGAGGCTATACAGCGCAAATCATCCAACACGAGGTGGATCACTGCAACGGAATCCTAATATAATGCAGAATTCATAATGCATAATTATGAATTACGAATTATGAATTATGCATTATGAATTATGCATTATGAATTATGCATTATGAATTAATCAGTTTCCTCTCTTTGCCTTGTGGCCCATCTTCTTCAGGCACTCCACAGCAGCGTCGCGCTTATCTCCCTGAATAAGAATCTCCTCCTCACGGTATGAACCACCAGTGGCAAGTTTCTTCTTTAATGTGTCAGCGATCTGACGCACCGTCTCCAAATCACAAGTGAAACCAGAGATGATAGTGGCAGCCTTGCCTCCCCTACCCTTTTTCTCAAAGCTCACAATCAAATTCTGAGCGTCGACCTTCTCCTCTACTTTCTCCTCCACAACAGGTTCCGGATCCCCCTGTGGCAATGTGCCTTTAAGCGCAGATAGCGAATCTTTCCAATCCATATATTAATTTCGTTTACGTTTTCACAAAACAAAAATACACGTTTTACAACAAAATATACATTTTCAATCAAATTCTTTGTTTTCACACACAATAAAAGCCCAACATATTCGTTTTATGTTAAAAACAAATTTGATCAAATTGTTCAAAAAGAAAAATAAAATCTTAAATTTGCGAAAATGGTATATCAAGAAGAAAATGAAGATTATTTGTATAGGTTGGAACTACGGTGCCCACAATGCAGAGCTATATAAAGATGAGAAGAAAGAACCAGTGCTTTTTCTAAAGCCAGAGACATCACTACTACGTGAAAACAAGCCTTTTTATCTGCCAGATTTTTCTCAGCAGGTGGAGCATGAGGCAGAACTTGTGGTGAGAATCGGCAAAATGGGAAAAAACATTGCGCCTAAATTCGCAGATCGTTATATCGACGCAATCACAATCGGCGTCGACTTTACAGCACGCGACCTACAGGCAGCGGCAAAGAAGGCCGGTGCACCGTGGGATATCAGCAAAGGTTTTGACAACTCAGCCCCAATCGGCGAGTTCGTCGACAAGAGCCAGTTTGCCGACCTACAGAATATCAACTTCAGTCTAACCAAGAATGGGAACACAGTCCAGTCGGGCAACAGCGGAGATATGATCACGCCTATAGCAGAAATCGTATCGTTGGCAAGCAAATATTTCACATTGAAGACTGGTGACTTAATTTTTACAGGGACACCAAGCGGAGTTGGCAAGGTGGAGATAGGGGATGAAATTAAAGGATTCATCGAAGGAAAAGAATTACTTAATTTCAGTGTAAAATAACGAATTAAATGTTAGTTAGTATGAGAATGAAGTTATTTAAGAATATATTGACGTGTACGTTTGCAATGACATTCGCCTCTATGGGAAGTGTCAGTGCAAAGGCAGAACGTTCATATACAAACAAGTCCATTTTATCAAGTGGACGCACGGTGAAAATACGAGTTCAGGAAGAGGGTCTCTACTCTTTCTCTTATGCAGAGTTGCGCAGCATGGGATTCTCCAATCCCAAGAACGTGCATCTACGTGGATATGGTGGTGAATTATTGAATGAGAATTTCACAGAAGAAAACCCATATTACGACGACTTGATCGACCAGCCGGTAGTGGATCTTGGCGATAAGATCGCATTTTACTTGAGAGGTGTGGTTGGTCTCACAAAAATCAGTTCGAATGCCACAAACAACATCGGAATAACAGAAAACTACTCTTCGGACTACTCATATTACTTTTTGCACGAAGAGGGCACAGAAGCGAAAAGGATTGAGTTTGACGACGAGTTGCCTGAAAATCCAGAGTCAATCAAGACCACTTACACAGCCTTGAGATGGCAAAAATTCGACGACATAAATTTCGCAAGATCGGGAAGGAACTGGTATGGAAACAAGATCAGCGGAGGAAGCAGCAAGACATTCACATTCTATTTCAACAACATGATTGTTGGAGAGAAAGGATCAATCTACAGTAATGTCGCATCACAGTCGACTGCTGACGGATACTTCGATCTAACGACAAATGCAACAAGCATGAACAAGAAATTCGATCCTGCGTCAAAATATGACTATGCAAGAGAAGGCACTATAGATGCTGAGGTAGAGCAAACCTCAACCAACTCGTTATCAGCGACATTCAAATACACAACTTCCGTCAGCACAGGTGCTGGATATATCGACTATATCATCGCGTCGGCCAAATGTGATTTGAAAGGCAACATCGGCTACCAGATGATACCTGTTTCACCTACAACAGTGTCGGAGACAATCACATACGCGGCATTGAGCTCAACCCCAAACACTCAGGTTTGGGACGTTTCTGATATTGGCAACGTCAAAAGAGTACCTACACGTCTAAGCAACGACAGTTTGATCTTCACAATCAAAACAAGAACAACTGTCGGACGCTATATATTAGTCAACTGGGGAGGAGGCTTCCCAACTCCAGAACAAGTGGGAACAGTAGACGCTCAGAACCTACACGCATTGAAAGACATTGAATATGTGGTAGTTACATGTCCAGCATTCATCAGTCAGGCCAACGAGATAGCCGAATTCCATAAGCAAGAAGACGGCATGAGCACAGCTGTCGTGACAGACGAGCAAGTGTTCAATGAATTCTCAAGCGGAACACCAGACCCTACAGCCATCAGAGCATTCATGAAGATGCTATACGACAAAGCGTCAGATTCTGAATATGGTTTGTACCCACAATATCTGTTGATGATGGGTGATGGAACATACGACAACAGAGGAAAGTTAGGCAGTTCAGATTTCAACAGACTGCTTACTTACCAATCAACCAACTCATTAAATGAAACTTCCAGCTATTCAAGTGACGACTATTTCGGATATCTTGAAAACGGGACATACGGCTACAACAACCTATATTTGAACAAAAACATTAATGTCGGAGTAGGAAGATTCCCAGTTTCAAAAACGGAACAGGCAGAAGCCCTTGTCAACAAAGTGAAGAGATATTATGCCCTTGAGCCAGGAGAGTGGAGATCTAAAGTTTTAGCTATTGCGGACGACAACGAAGAAAGCAAAACATATTCCGGCTACAATACATTTTTAATTCACCAAGAAGAGGCTATTAACGCATTATTGACAGTTGAGCCAAGAATGAATGTGAGCCGTGTCTTCTGGGACAACTACACTCGCGATGTGAGTGGAGGTGCAAGCAGATATCCAGAAGTAACTACTGCAATCACACAGAAATTCACTGAGGGAGCATTGATTTTCAACTATCTTGGACATAGTTCATACAACGCCATCAGTTCAGAGCATGCTTATTCAATTCCGCAAGTGCAGACTATCTACAACAAGATCTATCCGGTATGGTTTGCGGGAAGCTGTAACCTTTCTCAGTATGATGATTACAGAATGAGCTACGGAGAAGAGATTATCTTAAATCCCAATGGAGGAGCGATTGCATCTATCGGCGCAGCCCGTACAGCCTATGCGTCGCCAAACTTATCTTTGGATAAAGAGTTTCTAAGGAACGCATTCAACCCAGAAAACGAATATCGACTTGGCAAAATATACAGAGCAGCCAAATCAGCAAGATTTCAAGATTCCAACAAGATGGTTTACATCCTGTTAGGCGACCCTGGATTAAAATTAAAAATTCCAGAGCTCAACCTTGTAGTTGACTCCGCCGTTACAATGAAGAACGACGGAACAACAGTCAAGGCAGACACTTTGAAGGCACTATCCAAAGTAAAAATCTATTGTCATGTAGAAGATGAGGCAGGTTACCCTGTCGACCAGTTTGACGGTGTCGTGACCGCAGTTCTAAAAGACAAAAAAGTAACGGCGTTCACAAAAGGAAACAATGAAGGCATCGAACCATTCTCTTACGATGTACATCAAAGCACTTTGTATTCAGGATCTACATCAATCAAGAATGGTAAATTCGAGCTACAGATGATTATTCCAAAAGATATCAATTATAATCTTGGTTTCGGAAGACTATCCATGTACGCATACGACGAAAACAGAGGTTGGGATGCGATGGGAGCCAACGACGCTTTGCTTATCGGAGGAAGTGCATCCGACATCGAGCCAGACGAAGTAGGTCCGGGCATAGCATTGTCTGCAAATGGAAACAAATACAAAGACGGATACAAAGTCAATCCAAGTCCTATGATATATGTAGATCTTGCAGATATGAGCGGAATCAACGCCACTGGCAGCAGTATCGGACATAATATCACTCTGACAATCGACGACAACACAAAGAATGTCATCTCCTTGAACTCATACTTCAAGTATGGAATGGCAAGCTGCACAGAAGGGCGAGTGGAATACCACATTGAAAACGTATTAAGCGAAGGATGGCACACTATAAAAGTCAAGGCATGGGATTTGCAGAGCAACTCATCAGAGTCGACTATCCGCGTCTACGTAAGCGAGGATATTGCTCCTGAGATCGAGGCACTTACCGTATATCCAAATCCTGTGAAAGACAACTTTATGGCAATAGTCAAGACAGACAGGCCAGACGAGGTACAGACAATCGAGTGTCAGCTTGTGGATTTGTCAGGACGACAAATCTCAAGAAAAGAGATGAAAGACAAGCATGCCGACGGAATCTGGAAAATCGATTGGGATTTGCATGAGTTTGGAAATGTAGCTCCTGGAGTATACATATTACATGTCCGCGTCGCTACAGACAAGTCTGATTTTGCAGAAAAAACGGAAAAAATTGTGGTTATTGCACAATAAATTGTAATATTGCACGTTAATTGAGTAGAAAAGTATAAAACCGATATAGATGAAAACAATTAAAGCGAGTTTGGCAGGAGCAGCATTAATGCTATCCACATTGAACATAAACGCAGAGAGCAAAGGCGATTACTTCAACCCTCTTCAGACAGCGATACCATCATTGAGTATTGCTCCAGACGCAAGAGGCGGTGGTATGGGAGACGTGGGAGCTGCCACATCAGCCGACGTCAATTCTCAATATTGGAACCCCTCTAAATATGCCAATATGGAAAACAAAGGTGGTGTTGCAATATCATACACTCCTTGGTTGAGAGAGATTGTAAGTGACATCAACTTGCTATATTTGGTAGGCTACTACAAATTGGATGACAGACAGGCATTGTCAGCATCATTGAGATACTTCTCATACGGTGAGATCAACCTTTCTGATATGCCAGGCCCATCAGGAGAGGTCATTTCGCAGGGAACAGCAAAACCATACGAGATGGCTATCGACGCCGCTTATTCACGTGCGTTGAGCCAATATTGGAGCGCCGGCGTTGCGTTGAGGTTCATCTTCTCCGACTTGATGAACGGAGTAATAGATGAGGAGAATCTATCCGCAGCGAAAATGGTTGCAGCAGACATCTCTGCAATCTATAACCGTCCGTTCGACTTGTCAGACAAAAGAGTCGCAAAGTTGAGCATCGGTACAAACATCTCAAATATCGGAGGTAAAATAACATACGACGACGTGACTTACCAGTTTTTGCCAACCAACTGGAAATTGGGATTCAACTACGAGTATCCTGTAGACATCTACAACAAGTTCAACGTGTCGTTCGATTTGAACAAGCTTCTTGTGCCAACAACACCAATCGCACCAGAAAGAAGCGACTTTGACACAGATGCAGAATTCAAGGAAGCTCAGGAGGCATACCGTAATAGCCTAGAGGACTACAACTCATACGGTACAGTCAAGGGTATGTTCAAGTCATTCGGCGATTCAGGTGGTTTTGGCGAGGAGATGAAAGAGATCGTCTGGAGCCTTGGTGCTGAGTATTCTTACCGTGATATGTTCATGGCACGTTTCGGATACACACATGAAAATGAGTCAAAGGGAAATAGAAAATATTTCGCAGCCGGTGTAGGATTCAAGATGAGAGTATTCGAGCTTAACGCAGCATACTTGATTGCAGCTCGTTCAAACCCAACTTGTCCGCTTAACAAGACATTGCGTTTCTCTTTAGGATTCAATTTCGACGGAATGAAGAAATTGGTTGACAATTCTTCAAACGCAGAATAATCATCATCTGGAGAGACAACAAATTGCAATTACGCAATATATAGAATCGGGAGAGACACACGAAAGTGCGTCTCTCCTTTTCGTTTATAAACAAAATGTGTTTTTGCACAAAAAAAATTTCAAGCTTTGCGATTTTTCTACTAATTTTGCAAGGCTAAATAGAAAATAACGATGATAAACAGAATCCTTCTTCGAATCAAAGTAATTCAGATACTTTTTTCGTACTACAAAAGCAACAGCAAAGATATCAATGACGCAAAGTATGAGTTGTCGGTTTCTCTAGACAAGACATACGAACTTTACATGCTTTTGTTGAGACTTGCAGTTGAAGTATGTGATTACGCAAAAACAAGAAAAGAGTCTATTGCAAAGAGATGTCAGATGGCGGGCAACGCTAATTTCGACAGCGGAGAGAAGATGCCTGCAGACTTCTTGGCTGAGAACAAGGTAGCTCTACAGTTGGCAGAGAACGAGACTCTAAAGAAATTCTTAGAGGATAACAAGTTATCATGGAACAAGCATCCCGAAATCATCAACTCACTATATTCAGAGGCTCTTGCATCTCAGGCTTACGAGATCGCTGAGTCGAGCGAGCGCAACTACGACTGCGACCGTCGTTTCCTACGTGGTTTCTACAAAAGCGTTGTGACATCCAACCAGATGTTGAACGAAGAGTTGGAAGGCATGTCAATCTACTGGAACGACGACACAGAGACAGTCATCAGCTTCATCATGAAGACAATCGCTCGTTACGAGGAGACAACTCCTAACGACTACGAGTTGATGCCTAAGTTCAGCGACCCTGCAGACGAGGCATTCGGTCTTACTCTTCTTACAAAGGTTATCTATAACCAGACTGAGTATGACGAGCTGATCACAAAGCACATCAAGAACTGGGATAAGGACCGCGTCGCATTTATGGACAAAATCATCCTTCAGACTGCAATCGCAGAGCTTTTCGCATTCCCTCAGATTCCAGTTGTGGTTACTTTGAACGAGTACGTGGAGCTTTCTAAGTATTACAGCACTCCAAGAAGCTCAACATTCATCAACGGTGTGCTTGATGCTATCGTGAAAGATCTAAAGGAAAATAACAAATTGACAAAAGTTGCGGTGATCACACCAAAAACAAGATAATCAAAAAAAACAACGAATATGAATCTTTTATCAATTCTACTACAAGCTCAGCCTGGTCTTGGCTCAATGCTACCAATGATCCTTGTCTTCGGAGCATTCTTCATCTATATGATCTGGAGCCAGAAGAAGCAGGAGAAGAAAATCCAGCAATACCGTGCTAACCTAAAGGTTGGCGACTCTGTAATTCTTCAGTCTGGAATCTACGGAAAAATCAAAAGTTTGGAGGCTGACGGTGTGACAATCCGTATCGAGATCGCTCCTAACGTTGTGATCAGCGTAAACGTAAACTACGTTTATCCAACAAACGACGTTACAACAAAATAAATCATCTATTCAGCATTTAGAGTGTAGTGAAAGACGAAATTCTAAATTTCATAGAGAAACAAATAAAAAAGGCCCAGGATTTTGTGATGAGCAAAGACCTGTGGGTCTTTTTGTTTTTTTTAGCGATATCCGCTATTCTATGGCTGATGCAAGCATCCTCGGAAAAAGGAGAGTCAACTATCCGTATTCCAATACATTACGAAGAAATACCAGAAGGGTTCTGCAAAAGTGAACAACTATGCCCTACCCTTGAAGTAACAGTTTCAGACCAATGGCAAACGTTGTTCAAATACAACGCAAAAATGGCATTCGAGTTTCTTGGCTATGGTTTCGACACTATCAAAATCGGTAGAGACAAACTTCAGGAAGGCAAAAACTATATCAGTTCAAAAAACTTCGAGAACGCACTAAAAGAGCAGCTGAATGCCAACACTAAGATTGAAAGCTATTCACCAGACACAATCAAAGTGTCGATTTTCAAGATAGAAAAAAAGACGGTGCCAGTCAAACTTGTGGGCAAGATCAAACTTCGTCCACAGTATATCAAAACAGGCGACATCGCAATCACTCCTGATAAGGTGGAGATTTATGGCACAAAAGAAGAGTTGAGCAAGATTGACTCTTTAGAGACACTACCTGCCGACTCTCTGTTTGAAGATGTTTTTGAAAACACCGTCCAGATGGTGCCATTGCGAAAAGATGCGAATATTTCCTTCCACGAAGACAAAGTCCAAGTGGAAGTCAAGGCAGAGCAGGTCACAGAGAAAGTGATCAACGCCGTTGATATCACCACAAAAAACGTACCTGCCAACATGACTTTGAGAACATTCCCTGCCACTGTAGGCGTGAAATGTATGGTAGGAATCAGCAACTGGGATAAGATTACACCATCGTCGTTCAAACTCGCTGTGGATTACAATAAGATCAACAGCAAAAGTCAGAAAGTCAACGTGGAGGTGGTCAGCTGCACAGATGAGGTGTTCAGCGTAACATTGCACCCAGAATTGGTGGAGTTTGTAATTGAAGCTAAATCAGAGCAATAATGTTGAGACTTGGCATAACTGGAGGTATAGGATCTGGCAAAAGTGTTGTCAGCAAAACACTTAAAGTGTTGGGAATCCCAGTTTACGACTGCGACTCCAGAGCCAAGTGGCTTCAAGAGCATGATGCCGATGTGAGACGAGAAATCAAGTCTTTGCTTGGCGACGGCGTGTATGAAGGCGAACGTCTCAACAGGAAAAAGATGGCCTCAATGATTTTTTCCGACTCCACTCTTTTAGCTAAGGTTGAAGGCATCGTACATCCAGCTGTGGAGAAAGATTTCAACCGTTGGTGTGTGGAACAGAAGAAAGAGATTGTTGGTTTGGAGAGTGCCATCCTTTACGAATGTGGACTCGACAAAAAATGCATCGACAAGGTTTGCCTCGTTTATGCTCCAACTGAAACAAGAATAGAAAGAGTCGCGCAACGTGACTCTGCGAATATAGAAGAGATTCGCCGACGTATGGTTAATCAAGCCAGCGACGACGACAAAATAAAGAAGGCTGACTTTATAGTCAACAATTTCTCCAACCATAGTGTCATTTGCCAGGTGTTGGAGATGATGAGTAAAGTGAGAGAATAGAATGGAAATGAAAGATAGTCTGCTCAATAATATTGAGTATCCCTCGGATTTGAAGAAACTTAAGGTGGAACAACTACCTCAGGTTTGTAAAGAGTTGCGTGAGTTCATCATCGATGAATTGTCACACAACCCAGGGCACTTCGCATCCAGTCTTGGCACGGTAGAAATCACCGTCGCCCTTCACTACGTGTTCAATATGCCCGACGACAATTTTGTTTGGGACGTCGGACATCAGGCATACGGACACAAAATTCTTACAGGAAGACGCAAGACATTCTGCACAAAACGTAAATTAGGCGGAATCAGCGGTTTTCCTAACCCTAATGAGAGCGATTACGACTCATTTGTAGCAGGACATGCGTCTAATTCAATCTCCGCGTCGCTCGGCATGGCTGTAGCCACAAAGCTTGAGAAAAAAGACAATCACACTATCGCAATCATTGGCGACGGTGCGATGACAGGTGGACTTGCATTTGAAGGTTTGAACAACGCGTCTATCTGCGACAACAACCTTCTTATCATCCTCAACGACAACCACATGGCTATCGACCCAGCAGTGGGAGGTGTGAGCGACTATCTATTGAAGCTAACATCTTCACCACGCTACAACCGTATACGAGATGGATTGGGCGGATATATCAGCGACGAGAGAAAAGGAAAATTGACACGTCTTACCAACTCTGTCAAATCATTGTTGGGTAAGCAGCAGAATATGTTTGAAGGATTGAATATCAGATATTTTGGTCCATCAGACGGTCATAATGTGATTGAATTGGTGTCTCTTTTGGAAGACTTGAAACGAATCAAAGGTCCAAAATTGCTCCACCTTATCACAAAGAAAGGCAAAGGATTCAAACCTGCAGAGGAGGCAGCTACAGAATGGCACGCTCCTGGCAAGTTCGACGTCGAGACAGGAGAAAAGATCAAGGCGGTCCAGACAGACCAGCCGCCGTTGTTCCAGGATGTCTTCGGCCACACTTTGCTTGAATTGGCACGTGAAAACGACAGAATCGTCGGAGTGACACCAGCCATGCCAACTGGTTGCTCCATGACATATATGATGCATGAAATGCCAAACCGCACGTTCGACGTGGGTATCGCAGAGGGCCACGCAGTGACTTTCTCCGCTGGTCTGGCAAAAGCCGGAATGATGCCATTCTGCAATATCTACTCCTCATTCATGCAGAGAGGTTACGACAACGTGATCCACGACGTCGCATTGCAGAATCTCAACATGGTGTTCTGCCTCGACCGTGCAGGAATCGTAGGTGCAGACGGTGCCACCCACCACGGAGCGTTCGACATCGCAGCCTTCCGTGTGGTGCCAAACATGACCATTGCATCGCCAATCAACGAAAGCCAGCTACGTAAATTGATGTTCACAGCTCAGTTGCCAGACAAAGGTCCATTCATGATCCGTTATCCACGTGGCAAGGGGGTGCAGAAGGATTGGCATTGTGAGCTTGAAGAACTTACCGTCGGCAAGGGAGAAATGATCTTGGACGGAGAGAAAGTGGCAGTGCTTACCGTCGGACCTATCGGAAACACAGCAGCGAAAGCTATCTGTGAACTTCGTGAGGAAGGAATCAAAGCAGCACTCTACAATATGATCTTCATCAAACCATTGGACGAGGATTTATTGAGAGAGATCGGCAAGAAATTCAGCCGCGTCATCACAGTGGAAGACGGAGTGAAAAACGGAGGATTTGGTTCCGCCGTAACAGAATTCTTCAACGACAACGAGATTCCAATGATGGTCAAGCGACTTGGGTTGCCTGACAAATTCGTTGAGCACGGCACACCAGAGGAGCTTTATGCGTTGTGCGGAATGGACAAGGATTCAATCAAAGAAGAGATTAAAAACCAATACCATAAGTCATGAACAGTTTGAAAAGGATTTTAGCAGCATTAGGATTTTGCTCAGCTGTTGCAGCAAATGCAGGAGATTTCACATCTCTATCAGTTACAGAATTTGCATCAGCCATCAAGAACGACTCAGTTGTTGTGGTTGACGTGCGTACTCCAGCAGAATATAAGTCTGGATACATTGAAAAAGCGATGAATATCGATGTCAAGGGAGCTGATTTTCAAGCAGAGGCAGCCAAGCTTGACAAGAACAAGAAAATCGCCGTTTACTGCCGTTCTGGAAAACGCAGCAAGATGGCAGCAAATATGATGGCCGACATGGGTTATAAGGTGATCGAGCTAAACTCAGGTATGATGGGTTGGCAGAACGCTGAAATGCCGGTTGTGAAATAAACACTGACGCTGACGTTAACGTTAACGTCAGCGTTATAATCTAATTCCGTAATTCTGCTTCAGTGTTTCCATCACGAACACACTCTGCACACGGCCAATATAATCAAGTTCACCTACCTTATGAAGAATAAACTCCTGATACTCTTTCATTCCTCGCACATTCACCTTCATTAGAAAGTCGCAGTCACCACTCACATTATAGCACTCTGTGACCTCTTCCCAACTTGCAACAATCTCACGAAAGTTATCAGCCAATTCACGGTTGATCTGCTTGAAACTGATATTGCAATAGACCGCAAAACTTCTGTCGATTCTGTCCGCGTCAATAATAGCGGTATACATCTTGATATAGCCTTCTCGCTCCAAACGACGGTGGCGCTCAAAAGTAGGCGTAGTGCTTAGGTGGATACGTGCGGCAAGCTCCTTATTAGTAAGTCGACTATTCTGCTGCAACTCCTGCAAAATACGGATGTCAATATCATCCAATGTCTGTATCTGTGGCATAATATAGAATATTATTCTTGAATTTTCGATGCAAAGTTACATAATATTCTAAAAAAGACGGACATCGCTGCCCGTCTTTCTCAAAGTTTAATTCATATCTAACACTGTAATCAATAATCGTCGTCGACCTTGATTACCTCATACCAAATTTCTCCGTTGAAAATCACAGCCTTATACTGTACACCACCCACGATGTAGTAAGTATTGCCGTCGATATCGATCTTCTCGTAGCCCTCTGGAATACTCTCCACGATTGCACCTACAGGAGGATTTACTACAATATACTCACGTGTTGGAGCGCTGAATGAGTAGAAAGTACCATAGTAGTAGTAGTAAGACACACCGCGTACCTTTACAATACGATACTCAGGAATTGTAGCAACACGGAATCCTACATAAGGACGATGGATCACATACTGGTTGTTGTGGTAACGGTAGAAAATACCATCACGATAGTAGTAATCACCAGTATGATGCTTGATCACATGCGAATGCTTAGTTGCCTTCTTCATTGTCACCACAGTTCCATAATGAGGCTGCTTGTGATAGTTGGCAGCAGGAGTCACCTTATGTGGCTGCAAGTGCTTGCTTGGCGAAGAAGTAGACACCGGTCCACGGTTTACGCTGTGGGCAGAATGATCTGTTGGTCGTGCTACAGCATGCTCATTTCGTGCTGAAGTAGGACGTGAGTTAGCGCTGCTGCTTGAATGCGACGGTGCAGACGAAACCGATGGAGAACTAGAAGAACGAGACGCACTCGATTCTGTACGAACTGTAGTGGTCTGACGAGATGATGACTCAGATCCACCATTACGTGAACGCTGTGCGAAAGCATCAGCCGAGCTGAATAGCAAACATGTTGCGATTGCAGCAAATATCAATTTAGTCTGTTTCATAATCTTTCGTTTTTTAGTTTTCTGATGCAAATGAAAAGAAAATAATTAGATTTTTATACTGGCAAATCGTATTTTTGTGGTGAATTTTCACATTTATTAAATAAAATGCAGCCATTAGCAGAAAGAATGCGACCAAAGTCGCTGGAGGACTATGTTGGACAACAGCATCTCATAGGAGAGGGTGCGGTGCTTCGTCGTATGATCGACTCTGGGAAAATCTCGTCATTCATTCTGTGGGGCCCTCCAGGAGTGGGAAAAACGACTCTTGCCGGAATCATCGCCGAGCAACTGCGTCTGCCCTTCTTCACTCTTAGCGCAATCTCTTCCGGTGTGAAGGATATACGTGAGGTGCTTGAAAAGGCTAAGTATTCACGTGGATTCGACACTCAGGCCCCTATCCTATTTATCGACGAGATCCACCGTTTCTCCAAGTCGCAGCAGGATTCTTTATTGAGTGCTGTGGAGAGAGGTGTGGTGACTCTGATCGGTGCGACGACGGAAAACCCATCTTTCGAGGTGATCACCCCGTTGCTTTCTCGCTGCCAGGTATATGTGCTGAAACCGTTGGAAAACGAGGATCTATTGCGTCTTGCCGAAAAAGCGATAGCTACCGATTATGAGTTGAAGAAAAGGAAAGTGGAATTGAAGGAAACCAATGCCCTACTCCGTTTCTCTGGTGGCGACGCAAGAAAAATGCTTAATATCATCGACCTTGTCTGCAACGCCGAACAGGATAAGGAGACTGTGCAGCTTACCGACGACTTAATTACCATCCGTCTTCAGCAGAATCCGAGTGCATACGATAAGAATGGCGAGCTTCACTACGATATTATCTCTGCATTTATAAAAAGTATACGTGGTTCTGATCCCGACGCGGCCATCTACTGGCTTGGGCGTATGGTGGCAGGTGGCGAGGATCCTAAGTTTATAGCCCGTCGACTTGTCATCTCGGCCGCTGAAGATATCGGTCTTGCTAATCCTAACGCTCTATTGCTTGCCAATGCGGCATTTGACGCAATTCAGAAGATTGGTTGGCCAGAGGGAAGAATCGTCTTGGCAGAGGCTACTATCTACCTTGCTACAAGCCCAAAGAGCAATTCTGCCTACAAGGCTATTGGTGCCGCTCTTGATATGGTACAGAAGACGGGGGATTTGCCAGTGCCACTTAATATCCGTAATGCTCCGACTAAACTGATGGAGCAGATGGGTTACGGTGCAGAATACCGTTATCCACACGATTATCCTGGTCATTTCTACGCCCAGCAATACATGCCAGACGCCATATCAGGTGTTCAGCTATGGAACGGAGGCGACAGCGCGGCTGAAGCTAAAATGAAGGAGCAAATGACAAGGTTGTGGGGAGATTTTAAGAAATACTAAATGAAAATATGCGGAATGCTAAATGAAAAAATCACTCAACAAACTCATAATCACGACGGTGGACCTTACACCATCTGATTATGACATCCTTATCCGCCTTTGAAAAAGCAACCGTTCTGCCCTTCTCACTTGTGCGCATATACTGCTTGAATGAAAAAGGATCAGGGAAGCCCTTAACTCTATCAGCAAGGAAGAAACTTAGATAGTATACGACATCATCAAATTCAGTCACTCCTGTGTAATCTTTATTTACAAAGTATTGGTTCTGATGATCTATCATAAAGTCAATTACCAAATCACAATATTTTCTTTGCGGGAATTTTCCACAGACGACAGGGAAATACTGGCTCATTACAGGAGGTAGATTTATAACGACTTTCGAACAATTTCTTAACGTCGTCGTCCAAAGTTCATCCACATCCTTATCTCCAAACTCAAACAGCAGAGATTCGTATAAAAATCTTCCTCGCTTATCACTTTTCTCATACCATTCCTTGACAATCGGCACATAACTCTTGTCTCGGAAATAATTCAAAAACGCAAGAATCTTTGTATCGTTGAATTTTGTCGACGCACTGTCGAAAAGTCTATCTTTTTGATTTTTTGAAAAATCCATAGGCATCGCGACAACAGTCATGAATTTCAGCAATTCATTAGATGAAACGCCTATACTATCTATGTAGAAATTGATAACAGAAGATTTAACGCTTGAGGTACCTTTCTCAAACTTCTTATTCAGATTTTCAAAATAAACAGAATCTCTTTCAATTGAATGTACGCAGATTGTGAAAGGATTCAGAACCAAGGACACTAACAGTGTCAATAAAACTCGCTTCAACATCTTGAAGTAAAAATTTTCCTAAATTAAAATCATTTTATAAAATCCTTGTAAACTCATAATATCAAGACAGGAGAATCATTCTAACATCCAACCGTCATAAAAAATGAATTTCACTGATTATCAGAAACTCACAATAGTGCAAAAAACCACAAATATTTAAGAATCGACAATCATATAGAATCAAATCTATTCGCATTACGCCCCTGAAGGGGAATTCAAAAAATTTCGACCTATATTTTAGTGCAAATATACATAAAAAAATGAATATTATATAATATACATAAAAATTGAATGTTTTTTAACATTTTTTTACCGTCAAACAAAAAAAACAGCGTCGACGGAATATCCATCGACGCTGATTGAATTATAATCTGGACAACTTGAATAAGTCTGTTTTATGCCTCTTCCGAGAACGCTTTTGCCGCAGCCACGAATGCAGTGAACAACTTGTGTGGCTTCAACACTGTACTCTGCAACTCAGGATGGAACTGACCTGCGATGAAGAATCTGTGTGAAGGAATCTCCACAATCTCCACCAAGTGATTGTCTGGGTTCATACCTGATGCGATCATACCGTGCGCCTCATACTCAGCAAGATAGTCGTTGTTGAACTCGTATCTGTGACGGTGACGCTCAGAGATGTGTGTCGAACCGTAAACCTTCTCTGCCAATGTGCCTGGCTTGATCTCACATGGATAAGCTCCCAATCTCATTGTTCCGCCCATACCAGTGATGTTCTTCTGACTCTCCATTAAATCCACTACCTTATGTGGAGTCTTTGAATCCATCTCAGCTGAGTTGGCGTCGGCATAGCCAAGCACGTTTCTTGCAAACTCAATCACTGCGCACTGCATTCCAAGACAGATTCCAAAGAATGGGATATTGTTCTCTCGTGCATATTTCACAGCTGTGATCTTACCTTCGATACCTCTGCCTCCGAATCCTGGAGCAACAAGGATACCGCTCATGCCAGCAAGTTTCTCTGCGACGTTGCTCTCGTCGACATTCTCGCTCTGGATATAATGAACCTTGACCTTAACCTCGTTGGCTGCACCAGCGTGAACGAAGCTCTCGCTGATTGATTTGTATGCGTCTGGCAATTCAACATATTTACCAACCAACGCAACATCTATAGTCTTCTGTGGATTCTTGAATCTTGAAAGGAAGTTTTTCCACTCTGCCAAATCTGGCTCCTTTGTAGTGTCGAGACGCAAGTGACGCATCACAACCATATCAAGCTCCTCCTCGTGCATCATCAATGGCACCTCGTATATTGTAGGAGCATCCATACACTCGATAACTGAATCTTTTGCGACGTTGCAGAACAAAGCGACTTTTGCCTTCATTCCGTCGTTCAACGGATGCTCTGTACGAAGCACCAAGATATCTGGCTGGACACCATTCTGCAACAAATGTTTAACTGAGTGCTGAGTTGGCTTTGTCTTCAACTCTCCTGCCGCAGCAACGTATGGCACGTAAGTCAAGTGGATGCAGACACAATCGTCGCCAAGCTCCCATTTCAACTGACGTACAGCCTCGATATATGGAAGAGACTCGATATCACCAACTGTTCCACCGATCTCTGTGATTACGATATCATATTTCTTTGTGCTTCCAAGCGCCATGATATTACGCTTGATCTCATCTGTGATATGAGGGATGATCTGCACTGTCTTTCCTAAATAATCACCACGACGCTCTTTGTTGATCACATTCTGATAGATACGTCCTGTAGTGACGTTGTTAGCCTGTGTTGTCTCAACTCCCAAGAATCTTTCGTAGTGTCCTAAGTCCAAGTCTGTCACCGCACCATCCACTGTGACGTAGCACTCGCCGTGCTCATAAGGATTCAGTGTGTCTGGGTCGATATTGATATATGGATCCAACTTCTGAATAGTGACGGATAAACCTCTTGACTGCAAAAGTTTAGCCAACGATGCAGCGATGATGCCTTTTCCAAGGCTGGAAGTAACGCCTCCTGTAACAAAAATGTACTTAGTATTCATTTCGTCCTATGATTTTAAAACATTGCAAAATTACAAAATCTATGTGATGATAAATTTATATTAAGAGAGTTGCTCTCTTTGATTTTAGATTTATTACAATTTTAAAGCAAACACACTCATCAAACTTTTAGTTTAAATTAAATACCAGCATATCAATTACGAATTGTAACATTTTTAAGATTGTCGGCTTATTCATTAAAAAGAAAAATCCCCATCTTTCGACGGGGATTCTTGTATCTCTCTGTTAAGAAAAACTACTCTCCTTTTAGAGTTTTTAGTTCTTCCTCTAGTTTGCCTACTTTTTCAATAAGTTCCTGTAGTTTGGCTGCTGTCAATGCAGCAGAAACTTTATCGCTTACTGTAGTCTCAATATCATCAAGTTTGGCCGCCTTCAATGCTGCGTTTATCTTTTCCTCTACATAAACATCAATAGTCTTTCCACCCAACTTAGCATCAATATTGTCAAGCTTGTCCTTGTAAGTGTTTGCCTGAGACATGTACTGAAGTGCAAGATCCTTCATCTCTCTGTACTTGACATCAGCCTTAAGACTATCTGTCAAGATTCGCTTCTCCATCTTAAGACTGTCGGCCTTGTATTTATTCTTAAACGCAGTCAACTCTGATGTCAAATTTCTATTTGTCTTGTCGACTCCATCAGCCCAAGTAGAGATGCTTTTTATCATACCATTAAGATTGGTGATCTGTGTGTTAGCAGAAGCCAAACTAGAAGACTGAGAAGTAAGAGTTTTATTAATCTCCTTAAGATCCTCATTTATTGCTTCTTCTGTATTGGACATCTCTCCGCTGACTATAGTATGTAGATCTTCCAATTTTTCATTGAAGGCATTGGCAAGACTATCAAACTTGCTCTCTGTTTTCTTCGACGCTGCCAAACCATTTGACGTAACAACTTTAGCAAGGCTGTCGATCGAAGCAGCACTACGCTTGCTGTTGTTACTAATGGCAAGGTTCAAATTAGAGATGTCAGCACTAAGAGAATTCTCCATCTGATTGACTTTTGTAGTGATACGTGAGATGCTTCCCTCGTTAGCTGAAATCTTGTTCGTCATATTAATGTCACTTGCCTCCATCTTTCTCTCAGAAGCGGCAATCTTATCGTCAACCTTATCCAACTCAGCCTGAACAGCGTCAATTCTCTGATTGTCTGCCTTCTGGTTTTCTGCCACTGTAGTTGAAAGATTATTAACAGTCACAGCCAAACTTCCAAGTTTTGTATCAGTTGAGCCCAGCGACTGAGTAAGGAAGTTGATTGAATTGTCAAGAGTATTGACAGTCTCTGCAGTCGCATAGTTGACCATTTCTTCTTTACCTACGAAGTGATACAAAGTATCTTTCTTAGCATAAAGTTTCTGAATCTCTCTCAAATTGTTGTTGTTAGCCTCACACATCTGTTTGTTTGTGCTGACAGTCTGAGTCAACTCTGCAATTGATTCTGTTGTGCTTTTAGACAAAGCTGAAACATTTGCCTTTGTAGCGTACGACGACAACGTATCCTTTCCGACGAAAGATGCGATTTCCGACTTTGTGGCATATTTAGCAGCGTCGGACTTCAACTCTGCAATGTAATAATCATTTGCTGACGCCACCGATTTCAAACTGTCGATTCTATAGTTGCTTGCACGAATGGCTCTGTTGTGCAAATCCAACACGTCGTCCTTAGTCGCATAATCGCCAAGAAGTTTTCTTGTGCTGTCGGCAGCATAAGCAGCGACGTCGCCAATCTTAACATATTCCGACATATTTGGTTTTTCCTTCAAATCTTCCCAATAGCCAGAGAAACTGTCCGCCGACTTTAGAGCATATAGTGCGTAAGGGACGCTGCTTAATCCGCTTGTTGCTATTGCAGCATCTGTCAACTCAGCATTTGTAGCAGTTGATGTTCTCACTGCATAAGAGGATGCCGACCAGTCGATAGTGCTGAATGAGCCAGACAACACACTACCCTCTCCTATCTTGATAGCGAATGAACCATTGGCGTTAGTTTGGGCATTGTGCATCTCAGAATACACAACTTCGTAAGAACCAGAGTTGTCTCTCAAGATCTCCACCTTGACATAGACAGTCTCATTGGCTACAACCGTGCCGGATGATGTGCGAACAACACTCTGGTAGTTAAAACTCTGTGGAGTGGCTGCGTTGGCACTGATAGCCATGAAAGGCAGCGTCGCCAACAATATTTTATTAAGTATATTTTTATTCATAATGATAGATGTTTACTTGACAAATCTTACTTAACTATGACTTTAGTTGTGTATCTCTTATGTTTACCCTGAGTGAATGCCACCACATAGACACCCACATTACTTATATTCAAAGTGATTGTACGCTGTACGTCGGTGATTGGAGCAAGAGCCAAACTACCTTTGTAGTCAAACACGATGATCTCACCCTTCTCGATCTCGTCAGCATTGAATCCGTCCAAAGTCAGAGTGAAATCCTCTCCATGTCTCACGAAGACACTCTCCGTAGCGAATCCTTTCTTGTCGGCAGCAGCAAAGTAAAGCGACTGCGGACAAATTGTCTTCAATCCTTCGTCTGTGCCGACGACGACGCTATAAGCACCGTTCAAACCCTTTTCATCTTGGAAGAATTTGTTTGTCTCGCCAGGCAAGTTTTCTCCGTCCTTCTGCCACTGGTAAGTGTACATTGGTTCACCAATATCGCTGATAGTGATCACATTACCCACCTTGGCAAACAAGAAGTCCTTGCTATAGCCGACATTCACGTTAACCTCCTTCAACTCCTTTCTATAGCCATCGAAGTAGTAGACAGTCATCTTAGCAGACAAAGACTGTCCTCCCTTGCTATAGTTGGCAGGCAAAACGAAAGAGGCGATCGCAACACCGTCTTCATGCTTGAATTTCTTATTGAAGATTTTTGGGAATGAATCCTCCGACGTTTCAAGAGTGAACGACTCAATATCATTAGGAGCCCAGTTGGAAGACAACTTGATATTGATAGTGTCGCCCGGACAATAATTGTCGGCAAGCTGCAAATCGTAAGATCTCTCGTCGACAACAGCATTAAGGATCAAATCTGTCGACGGCATTCTTTCAGGAAGAATCTCATCCCAGGCGATAAACGCAGAATCATGTCCGATATATGGATCTTTCACCGGAATAATAATATCACCAGTGTAGAAAGTGTCGGCAGCATACTCCTTATCCGCCACATAATAATGGATTATATGTCGGGTTGTAGTCACACCAACCTCATAGCCGTTGGATACGGCATATTTCGCATTTGTGTTATCATCCGAATACCCCACTATAGCCTCTCCTATCGTATAAGTCATCTCAAGAGCACTGCTCTTGCCAGTAGCCGACCCTGCTGACAAAGAGGAAGTCTGGCCGAAGGTATCGATGACGAAACAACTCGGTAAAAGTAAGGTTATCAATATTTTACTTAAATCCTTCTCCATGATTTGTAAATTTGGAGTGCAAATTATACAAAATGAATCTACCTACAAACTATTTCATCTATTATTATCTAAATTGTTGATAAAGAGTTGGGGGTGTTGAAAAGTGTCATAGACAATAAACCGACATAAGACGCAAGATCTCGCGACTCCACAACCTGAAACCTGAAACTTCGTTATTGTCTATCGTTATCATTAATGTTTACGAAATGGACATTCTCTGGATTAGCAAATGCCATTTCTGCAATACGTACTTCCGATTTTGGTTTATTGATTATAACAGACAGATTCCTACAGCCGGAAAAAGCTTTGTTGTTTATATATTCAATGCTTGATGGAATTGTTATTTCGGTCAGTTTCTTACAATTTTCAAATGCACTTGGTTTGATTGTAGTGATTCCATTGGGTAGTTCTATATATTCTAATTCTTCACAACTTATGAAAGTGCCGTATTCGATAATGCTAATCTTGTTTGACATTTTAATATTTTTTAATTTAAGACATCCAGCAAATGCTAATTTTCCTATTGTTGTGACAGAATCTGGAATGTTTATGGATGTTAGGTTTTTACATTTACAGAAGGCTTTGGATCCAATCTCTTTGACAGTCGACGGAAGTTTAATGTCAGTAAGATGTTGGCAATCATAAAATGCATATCCTTCTATTTTTGTGAGCCCTTCTGTTTTTTTGAGATCTGAAGAAAAATATATTTTTTCTAAAGCACATCCAGCAAAAGCCCATTTGCCAATTGTAGTGACATTTGAAGGAATTGTTATTTCAGTCAATCCAGTACATCCTGAAAATGCAAATTCTCCAATATAGTTGACATCGGAAGGAATGGTTATACTTTTCAGTTCATGCTGATTGTTAAATGCACATGCAGAAATTTTGGTTACACTTTCTGGGATGTCAAAATGTCCATTTATGTTTGATGCCACTGCTATAATTTCAGACATGTCTTTGCTGTATAGCACTAAGTCGTTGTCTGATATATACATAGGATTGTCTTTGGCAACATGTATTTTATTTAATTTATATCCATAGCAACGAGAGAATGCACTTCCCTGAATATGAGTGACAGATGCTGGTATATCAATCCTTTCCAAATGTGTCGCAAATTTGAAAGCTTTTTCTCCTATTCGTGTGACGGTGCGAATCTTGAATCCACTAATTACTTTTGGAAGAATAGTGCAATCGTTAGCTTTACATCTCCACTCATATCCAATCACTTCAGACTCCGTGTCAGATAAATGGTTGTATTTCAGATCAGAGAATGCCTCAATATCAGCATCGAGTATTGTCTTTGCGAGAAACTTGCTCCAATATTTGCATGTAGGCACAATTAGGAGTAGGCACGCAAGGAAAATGATTAATTGATTTTTTTGATTCTTCATTAATAGCCGGTTTGTTGCAGTTTATTCTTCCTTAATGTATTATGAAAAAAAGACGGGAGAAAATTCCCCGTCTTTCGTTATGGTTTTCGTTTTCGTCTTCGTTATCGTTAGATAATCGGAATATTATACTCTTTGCACTGAGCGTACATATCCTCTGGCCAGATGCTGCACTGGATCTCACCGATGTGAGCCTTACGAAGGAAGAACATACACAAGCGGCTCTGTCCGATACCACCACCGATTGAAAGAGGAAGTGAACCCTCAAGCAATCTCTTGTGGAAGTAAAGCTCCTTACGGCTCTCCATATTCTCAATCTTCAACTGACGCTCCAAAGCATCCTTGTCGACGCGGATACCCATTGAAGAAAGCTCTAGGCTCTGGCCAAGAACTGGGTTCCAAACCAAGATATCACCGTTCAAACCAGGAAGACCATTCTCACCTATTGTAGACCAGTCGTCATAGTCAGGAGAACGACCGTCGTGCTTCTTACCGTCGCTCAACTTGCAACCGATACCCATCAAGAAGACAGCTCCGTATTTCTTAGTGATCTCATTCTCACGCTCCTTTGGAGTCATGTTTGGATACATCTTAAGTAGTTCCTCTGCATGGATGAAGAAAATATCCTCAGGAAGCTGAGGCTTGATCTCAGGGAAACGCTCGTAAACGACGTACTCAGTCTTCTTCATTACAGAGTAGATTCTCTTAACGATGTCCTTCAAGAAAGAAATTGTGCGATCCTCCTTAGAGATGTGGCGCTCCCAGTCCCACTGGTCAACGTAAAGAGAGTGAAGGTTATCCATCTCCTCGTCAGGACGGATAGCGTTCATATCAGTGTAAAGACCGAAACCATTCTCAATACCGTAGTCGGCAAGCATCATACGCTTCCACTTAGCAAGAGAGTGAACCACCTCAGCAGTACGCTCGCCCATATCTTTGATAGGGAAGCTAACAGGTCTTTCGATACCATTCAAGTCATCGTTGATACCTGTACCCTTCATAACGAAAAGAGGTGCAGTCACACGACGCAAGTGAAGTTCAGCTGAAAGACAGCTCTCGAAAAAGTCCTTCACACATTTGATGCCAAGTTCAGTCTGCTTTATGTCAAGAATTGGCTTATAGTTAATCGGCTTTATAACTTTCATTTTGTTTAATTTTTCTTTATTGAGTTTTCTTACGAAAGTAAACTGATACAAAAGTATATCTTTTTTTTATATATCGGCAAATTTATCTTACAAAATGTTAATAAAATATTGAATTTTGCCATAAATATGTTTATGAAATATGGATTAGACGTGTAATAATGATAGGAATGTAAGTTAGTAGACAGCACTTATGATATTTCAATTTTATGCAAAACGGATTGTGGAAGACGTCTAATTTTTATATTTTTGCAATGTCTTGCAATACCTGTCAGGACAATGGCCCCGTAGTTCAGCTGTATAGAATGTCAGATTCCGGTTCTGAAGATCGCGGGTTAGAATCCCGCCGGGGTCACTTTTTACTTTTTAAAAGCCTTATAAATCAATATATTACAAGCTAATTTTTGAAAATACTGACCCCTTTACTGACCCATGATAAATAAGGAGACGCAACATTTCATTGGTCATTTCATTCTGACACACACCTTTTTGAGCCCCTAGATTCTTTTCTCTTAATTAGGCCTTGGGATACGCCTATAATTTATTGGTTTTATCTATCTTTGTGCTTTGCGGCGTCACTTATATAATAATATCCACAACTTTACCAATATGGGATCAAAAATTCTTTTCTCTATCAATGCTTCTTCCTTTCTATTTATGGGAATACTATGTTTCATTTTTAGTGTTTCTGATAAATTTGATACATTTTGGCAAGTTGGTACATTTAGATCACTCGCAGTAGGATGCACTACATTCGGAGTTAAATGTATCGCAGAAACTTGGAATATAGAAAAAATCAATATCTCAGAAAAAACGCTTCACATTATATTTTTACTTTGTGTATCAAACCTTGGATTTTCCCCTATACTAGACGTAATCATTCGAAAAAATACTGAAGATGGATTTGTCCTTTTTTCTATAACATTTCTCATAGTCTCAGTTTTTTCTTTTTGTAAACTGATAATGTATTTAATTCATTGGAAAAAAAGAGGCAATAATAATAAGGAACAAAACAAAACGAATAACGAAATAATTCCAAAATAACGTAAGTTTGCATTACTATTAATTAAGACCATTATGAGCGGAATAAAAGTAACCTTCAACGCACCAGTGACCATCACATTCTTGGTACTGATGTTGGCAGCCACAATCGGCAACTACTTGACATTAGGCGTCGTAAACAATCTATTTAGCTGCAAACCAGTTTTGTCGGGAAATCCGATGATTCTTATGGGCTATTTCACCCACATCTTCTGTCATGCCAATTTCAGTCACTTCTTCGGCAACGCAGTTTATCTGCTTTTGCTGATGCCTCTGTTGGAGGAAAAATACGGAAGTTTGTCGCTGATCGGAATGATCTTCGCTACGGCATTCATCACAGGAATCTTGAACGCACTATTCTTGCCAACGGGAATTGTCGGAGCATCAGGAATAGTGTTCATGTGCATCATAATGTCGTCGCTTACTATGTGTAAGGCAGGTGAGATTCCATTCACATTCATCCTTGTCTTCCTTTGTTATGTAGGCAAAGAGGTGATTGACGGATTATTAGTTGCCGACAATGTTTCTCATTTCGGACATATCATAGGTGGATGTTGCGGTGCTATACTTGCAAAAGCATTTGGAAGAGAGAAATGAATAGAATATCAAATTCAACATGGGAATTAGCAAACGATATAATGTCACTGTAGATGAGGAGTTTGGAAAGGAAGACGACGGAGATATGCCACGTTCTCATCAGGTAGGTTATGTCTTCTCGGAAGATGCAAAGTATTCAGATGGCAAGACTATTGCCCATGAGTTAGGACATGGATTGTATAGTTTTGAGCATACATTTGAGAATAAGGGAGCAAAACAAGGCTCTACAGACAACTTGATGGACTATAACGACGGAGTCGCAGACAAGATGTTGAAGGTATGGCAGTGGAATCTTCTTTACACTCATAAGAACTATACTGTACCATTCTTGG
>DCIP01000069.1 GCA_002317115.1 Candidatus Scybalocola fimicaballi | reverse complement strand
CCGTTACCTTGACTCTCAGGGATTCTTAGAGGTTGAGACTCCAGTGCTTATCAAGTCTACTCCAGAAGGTGCGCGTGACTTCGTCGTTCCTTCACGTATGAACCAAGGTCAGTTCTACGCCCTTCCACAGAGCCCACAACAGTTTAAGCAGCTTTTGATGGTAGGTGGTATCGACCGTTACTTCCAGATTGTAAAATGTTTCCGCGACGAGGATTTGCGTGCTGACCGTCAGCCTGAGTTTACTCAGATCGACTGTGAGATGTCTTACGTTGAGCAGGAAGACGTTCTTCAGATGTTTGAGGGTATGATCAAACACATCTTCAAATATGCAAGAGGCGTTGAGTTCACTGAGTCATTCCCACGTTTGACATGGCACGAGTGTATGAAGCGTTTCGGTTCAGATAAGCCAGATATGCGTTTCGGCATGGAGTTTGTTGAACTTAAGAACGCAAAAGAGGGTGGTGATGATTTGGTTTCAGGTCACTCATTCCCTGTATTCGACGGTGCTAATTTCGTTGTTGGTATCTGTGCTCCTGGTTGCGCAGCTTGGACAAGAAAGCAGCTTGATCAGATGACAGAGTTCGTTAAGCGTCCTCAGGTTGGTGCCAAGGGATTGGTTTACATCCAGATGAAGGAAGACGGTACTATCAAGAGTAGCATCGATAAGTTCTACGACGAGGCATCTTTGCGTAAGATTGCAGAGAAAGCACAGGCAAAGGCTGGCGATTTGATTTTGGTTCTATGTGGCGACGACGCTATGAAGGTACGTGGTCAGATGAATACATTGCGTCTTGAGATGGGCGACAGACTTGAGCTTCGCGACAAGAACAAGTTTGCTCCACTTTGGGTTATCGACTTCCCTCTATTTGAGTGGAACGAGGAGGATCAGAGATTCTACGCAATGCACCACCCATTCACAAGCCCTAAGCTTGAGGATGTACAGTATCTTGATTCTGATCCAGGACGTGTACGTGCTAACGCATACGACTTGGCAATGAACGGTGTTGAGCTTGGTGGTGGATCAGTTCGTATCCACGATTCAGAGCTTCAGAACAAGATGTTCCAGCTTCTTGGATTCACTCAGGAGAAGGCTCAGGATCAGTTCGGTTGCTTGATGACAGCATTCAAGTACGGAGCACCACCTCACGCAGGTTTGGCATTCGGTCTTGACCGTGTCGTTTCAATGCTTGCTGGTTTGGATTCTATCCGTGACTGTATCGCATTCCCTAAGAACAACTCAGGTCGTGACACAATGATGGATTGTCCATCAGTTATCGACGACGCTCAGCTTGAGGAGTTGTGCTTGAAGGTAGACATCAAAGGTTGATAATAATTGATTGTTTGAAATTGGGGGAGGAACTTGAAAAAGCGACTCCCCTTTTTTAATGTAAAGACGTGGCACGCCACGTCTCTACGAATTCTAATGTAATTCAAATGTTTTTTACCACTATATTCCATAAGAAAGATTTTTCGTCACTGCCATCAAAGTTGGGAGATCCTTTTTCATATCTTCCATCCGACGCTGTGCGTGAAGCTTACAACGATTTCTTGATTCATCTTGATTCAGATGAAAATTTGAAAACTGAGTTGGAAAAAGGAAAGATGATCGGAGTATTAGTAGTGAAAAACAATATTGGCGAAACAGGTTATTTGATTTCGTTTTCCGGACAAATCTTCGGCAAAAATGAGCATGATGGATTCGTGCCTCCTGTGTTTGATATTCTCACTCCTGATTCTTATTATCGACGTGGGGAAAAGAAGATTTCAGCCAAGAGCACTGATATTAAACATATAGAAAGCGTGTTGAAATCGGAATCCGCTATGGCGGTTAAGAATGCCATTGTGGTGGAAGCAGAAACACGTCTTGCTGAATATCAAGCGTTTGTAAAAGAGCAAAAAGCAATTCGCGATTCTTTACGTGGATCCGCTACCGAAGAGGAAATCCGTACGATGAACAATGAAAGTTCATCGCAGAAGAATCAGTTGAAGAGATTAAAACAGGAAGTTGAAGCGGCGAAAGTGGCTGCAAACATTCCCGTCGACAATTTGAAGAAGCAGATTGAAGATTTGAAGGTGGAGCGTGAGAATATGTCACGAAATCTCCAACGACGAATTTTTAGAGATTTCAGATTCCACAATACTAAAGGTGAAGAGAAAACCTTACTCGACATCTTCAGCGATGAAGTTATGCCACCGTCTGGGGCAGGGGAGTGCGCAGCTCCACGTCTGCTTGAATATGCATATCGCAATGATTATCAACCCATCAGTATGGCTGAGTTTTGGGTTGGAGAGTCTCCATCAGGACGAGTACGCCACTCTGGAACATATTATCACGCCTGCAGATCCAAGTGTTTGCCAATCATGAATTTCATGCTTGAAGGTGTGGATTTAGAGGCAAATAAACTGGATTTTGATTATGAAAATGAAGAGATCAAGACACTCTATAGAGATGATGATATCTTAGTGATTTCAAAACCTTCGGGATTACTGAGTGTACGAGGAAAAGAGTGTCAGACAAGTGTGGAGACGTGGGCAGAGAAAATTTGTGCAGATTATGATGGTCCAAAGATTGTTCATCGTCTTGATCAAGACACATCTGGAATAATGATTATTGCGTTGAATATCAATGCTTTCCATAATTTGCAAAAACAGTTTGAGACTCATACGATTCAGAAAAAATATGTTGCGATGACTGAAACCATTCCGTCGATCAAAGAGCAAACCATTATTTTGCCACTTGCTCCCGACGTCGCCAACAGACCGATGCAGATGGTCAGCAAAGAGTTTGGACTATATGCTGAGACATATTACAAAGTGGTGGCGGAAAAAGATGGAAAAGCTTTGATTGATGTCTATCCAAAAACAGGCAGAACGCATCAGATTCGCATGCACTTGTCGTGCAAAGACGGAGCAAATTCACCTATCTTAGGAGATAGATTATATGGCAGTAAATCAATTAATTGCAGACTGATGCTACACGCTGAGAAGATAACGTTTACGCATCCTTCTACAAATAAAGAAATGACATTCATAGATAAGGCTCCGTTTTTCTTGACCTAAACCAATATAATTCAAATGTTTTCATTATATTTGTCAATATTTTTTTAATATGAGGAAAACTATATTTTTAATTATATCGACATTGTTATTATTTGTAGGCTCAATGTCTGCACAAAATGTTGATAATGAGGATGATTATGAAAATATCCCCGTCGATTTGAGCGACACGATGATGGTTGTGGATATCGACGCTAAACATATCTACGCTTTGGGTGAGTTTGGATTCACATCGTATTGTGATCCAACATTCGGTATTACAGTAGCTTACATGGAGACATGGGGTGGATATATCACAGCCCATACGAATTTTAATTTCCATAAACCGCTTGAGTATCATATCAATGCTGACGGAATTGATGAAAATGGCAAGCATGCCTTTTTGTCTGGCAATACAGAAGTATCGAGATTGAGCATTGTTGGAGGAGCAACACATAAGCTTCTTCCAAAACTATGTGTTTACGCCGGTGGTGGATATTCATGGCGTCGACTAATGTTTGAGACTGCGGATGGAGCACTTCTTGTTGTAGACGACAATAGCAAGGAAGGCTGGACATTTGATTTTGGTGCGATTGCCAATTTCGACAAATTCCTTGTCAAATTTGGTATAAACACAACTAAGTTCCAACTTGCTGATTTTAGAATAGGATTAGGTTATAGATTTTAAGGTATGAAACAGAATTTGACTAAATATATTTTATTATCGTCGACGGTACTCGGTTTGTCGGCGTGTCATGACGATTCTGAACCAGTTATTCGCCAGGTCGACATTAACACTCAGGTTGTGGGTGCAGATGAGGAGACAGGAGTCACAATCAGAGGTGTGATTGAGAGTGATGTAGAATTATCAAACATTGATTTTGTAACACTTAAAATCTCTGAAAATTCCGACATGTCTCAATACACTGAAGTTAAGGCTTCAGAAGTGAACGATACTATTTATTGCGTCGTCCCTGGATTGCAACGTAATAAAAAGTACTATTACTCATATATGATTGGCAATTATATGAGTTATGCCACAACGAAGACTAAATCATTTAACATCGATAAGAATTTTAACCTTGCCAATGTATGGTCACAGGTTGCTCCATTTGAGGGTGGATTACGAAGTGGTGGTATTTCCTTCTCTCTAAAAGACAAAGGATATTATGGACTTGGAAAAAGTTCATCTTCGAGTGATGAAATATACTACAACGACCTATGGAGATATGATCCTATTTCTGATTCATGGTCGCAGTTGAGCGACTTCCCGTCGATAGGACTTGACATGGCTGTTAGTTTTGTGATTGGCGAAACTGCTTACGTGACATTGGGAAGATATTATGATATTTCTATAAACGGTTATAATACATCAACTTACGCTTACGATGTAACAAATGACACATGGAAGAAGATGCAGTCGTTCCCAGCAATCGGAAGAACAGGTTCTGTATCATTTGTGGCAAATGGAAAAGGCTATGTAGTAGGTGGTTATAAAGAGAAAGACGCATACACAAATGAAGTTTGGAGTTATAATCCGATAACAAACAGCTGGTCACAAATGAATGATTTTCCAGTTGCTTTGACAGGTTGCTATACTTTCACATTGAAAAATGAAGTGTATGTCGGAGGTGGTTACAATCTAAAGTCGAAAATCAAGAACACAGATCTTTATAAATATAATATTACCACAGACACATGGGAAATCGCCTACACCGGTTGTGAGGAGTTGATTTACTCATCTGGATTCTCGGCTGGAGACAAGTGTTATGTTGCAGGTGGAGAAGGAGAGATTGGTAGAGAGTCAGGATTCTTGTCGTTTGATGGAAACGAGTGGGCTACTATGGGATCGTTTGGTGAAATTAGAAAGAAATCATCATCATTTGTGTTGAATGGCTCATTCTACTTAGTATGTGGTGAAAACGATTTGAATTCACCTCAGAAGAGTGTACTAAAATATTCAATTGAGTGAAAAGAATAGTTTTTTATATATTTCTCTTGATTGTCGCTTTTGCTTCGTGTAAAGACGACGAGATAACTACGGATCCTAAGTATCGTCTTGAGTATTCAACAGATACTGTTAAATTCGACACTATATTCGGAGGCCAGACTACTCCTTATCAAACACTAAAGCTTTATAATAATTCTGGAGAGAAGATTAATATCGCATCTATCCATTATGCCTCTTCTGGTGATTATTTCATGGTGAATATAAATGGACGAAATTCCAATAATGTTTCAAACGTGGAGATCGCTAATGGCGACAGCTTATTTATCTTCGTTCAGACTAATGGAGAATGTAGTGGATCAGAAATCCCATTTGCACTTTTTGATTCTATCTCCTTTTCTTATAACGGCAATGTTGATTATGTCTATTTGTCGGCTTATAGTGAGACTCCTAGAATTCTTGAGAATTATGTTGTTACAACCGATACTACATTTTCAAGCACACAGCCATATTTCATCAAAGATACTTTGAAAGTGGCAGAAGGAGCAACACTAAATATAGACGGTGGAGTTCGTCTCTATTTCGATAATGGAGCAAGTTTATACGTCGACGGAATGTTGAATTGCAACGGTACCGTCGACAGTCCTATTGAAATGAGATATTTCCGTGGTGATGACTTATATAAAGATACCAAGTATTACCTTGCTCCAGGTAATTGGAAAGGTGTTTGGTTGTCAAAAAAATCAGGTGATTGCAAATTTATCTCCACTTCAATTATTGGAGGACACCAATGTTTGGTGATTGACTCTGCATTGACAGAAAGAAAGGTGACGATTGGTAACTCTCAGATTTACAATGCTAAATACGGAGTCTTGATCGCCGAAGAATGTGACTTATATGCCTATAACTCCCTCTTCGCAAACGGAGGAATGTACAATGTATATTTAAGTGATGGGAAATACCTCTTCAATCATTGTACAATTGGTTCATATTTGGATTACTCTTTGTCAGGCAAACGTTCAGCACTCGTTGTGGATAAGAATACATCTATTTCAGTTGAATTAAATAATTCACTTGTGTGTGGATCGAAAACTTGTGATATCGACAACACATCTCATAATTTAAGAGATAGTATTAACGACAACACAATGCGTCTGGATATTGTTTGTTGCACAATCAGCCAGAAGGATTCGTTGACTGGTGCTAATAATTATGGAAACAAGTGGAATGCTGATTTAAAATTCTATAATTCAGCATCCAACAAGTGGATAAATAGATTCTATGTTGATTTCCGACCTGATTCCTTGAATCCAGCTCGTACGGTTGGTTCGGATGCCATTTTGAAAATATATCCTGAATGTGCAACTGACATTTATGGTAAAAGTCGTGTCGACGACGAATTTCCTGATGCTGGAGCATTTGAGTTTTGATGACTTGAATTATGAAAATTCAAACTTTGATTCCTTCAATATTTTTAGTGTCGTCATTGTATGCTGCGGATAGCACACAGTGCATACGAATCATGTCTTATAATTGTGAGAACCTCTTTGATTATGAGCACGACGAGGGAAAAGAAGATTTCGAATATACGGAGTTCAGTGCAAAACATTGGACTAAATCCAAATACTATGCCAAGCTTCACCGTACAGCAAGTGTGATTGCAAGATGTGGCGAGTGGGGCGACGTCGCTATTGTTGGTTTGGTTGAAATAGAGAATGAAAGAGTTCTGCGAGATCTTACACAGAAAACTCAGATTAAGAAGGCTGGGTATTCCTATTTACATAAAGAGAGTGATGATGAACGCGGTGTTGACGTCGCTTTGTTGTATCAGCCAGAAAAGTTCACTCCACTTAAAACTGAATTCATCAAATTGAATTTTGAAAATTCCAGACCGACACGAGACATACTCTTCACTACGGGAGTTTTGCCAAGTGGAGATACATTGTCAGTCTTTGTCAACCACTGGCCATCAAGGTATGGTGGGGAAGTTGAGACTGAATCAAAAAGAATTGAAGCTGCGAATGCTGTACGACATAAAGTTGATAGTCTATTCGCAGTTCAAAAAGATCCAAACATAATCATTGTCGGTGATTTCAACGACTACTTCGATAATAAAAGTTTGAGTCAGACACTTGAAGCGTCGACTGATTTATCATCACCATACGAAAATAAGAGACTTTATAATTTGATGTCAAAGTATAAAGATAGAGATGATATCGGCACACATAAGTTTCAAGGACATTGGGGAATCCTTGATCATGTAATAGTATCGGGAGCATTGTTAGACGGCAATCGTTTAGATGCTACAGGAGATGGAGCTCAGATAGGATTCTGGGAATTCTTGTTGGAGAAGGATAAAACCGGCGTCGCACCAAAGAGATCATTCAAAGGCGATTTCACAACTAAAGGATTCAGCGACCATTTGCCAGTCTATATAGATTTGGAGATAAAATAAAAATAAAGAGCGTCGAAACAATGTTTCGACGCTCTTTGTTATATTGTGGTTATTATTTTTTACTGCTTGATTGCTCTGATCTTACCGTTGATAACGATAGATGCTTTTGATAGAGTAGAATCATTTAGCATCTTCTTACCTTTGCAGTTTACATCGAAAAGAACAGTTTTGTTATCAACGTCTTTCCAATCAATTTCAGAACTTAGGATTGCGTATCTATCAGTCTTAAAAGTGCTATCCTTCAACATTGAACGATACTTAACATATCCAATCCAACCGTAAGGCTCGTCAGCATTAAGTTTATCTGTGTATTTTCCAGCTTTTCCACCGTCAACTAACAAATAAAGATCGAAGACATTGTTGCCTACAGTAACCTGTGAGTTGATTTCTGAAAAAGCACCATCGAAAGTATGGTAAACATCGACTGTTGAAGCAACCATCTGCAAACCATCACTTGAGATGACAGAATCACCCTTGATGCTGATGAAATCCCAATTATCGTATAGAACTGCCTCGTCGCTATCAGAACAAGAATACAAGAATAGTCCTGCGAAAAATGCTATTGCTAGTTTTATTTTATTCATAATTCAATCCTTTTTCAATTATTGCATATTTTCTACAAATATAATTACTTTTTCTCTATTACTTCAATAATATTCGATTTTTTGCGTATTTATATTGATAAAATAGTATAATGACTCTGTTTTACATAAAAAAGACGTGGCGAACCACGTCTTAATAATAGGGTAGTGTAGTATATAATTAGAAAAAGACGGTGCAGAATATACACCGTCTTCCCATTAGTTAATCTCCTGGAGATAACCGTTTTCGTCGATCAAGAAACTCTTGAATTCGCCGTTGAACTTAAAATCTGCCAACACCTTGCTGTCCTTATCTACTCTTAGAGTAGTCATAGCCACTTTGTTAGCGTCGATTTTAGTTACAGCATCTTCATAGATAGATTGGTACTCGTCAAGTGAAACTAAAATTACATTGGCGTCTTTGTTTTCATTAATGATGCGCTGACAATTTTTTACAGACTCAGCATCGTATGATGCCCAGAATGATACAATTGTCTTGTGCTGACCATCCTCTTTCATAACCTGTGTTTCTACCTTTTGGCCTAACATCAACTGATCTGTACCAGAAAAGTCGACGTTAGACAAAGTTGTAAGTCCAATCAAACCAAAAAATGCGATAGCGTTAATACTGTTTTTAAGTAACATAACGTTTAGTGTTTTCATTAAATCCGGTTGCAAACCTAACCCATTTTTTTTAGAACGCCAAGAAATTTGCTTAAAAAGTATGTTTTACAGATATGTTTTTAACACTTTTTTGCTCGGTTTGACATGAATGTTAAGTTTTTTTCACAATTCAAAACAGATGAAATTTAGACAAAAAATAGAGACGATGCGAAGCACCGTCTCCAGTTTTTTCAGCGTTAACGTTATCGTCAACGTTGTTATTTTGCAATATGCACATCCATCTGAGGGAATGGAATGTTGATACCCTTTGCAGTGAATGTCTTATAAACTGTCTCATTCATTGCGAAGAATACATCCCAGTAATCAGCTGAGTTACACCATACACGGACTGTCAAATCAACTGAGCTGTCGCCAAGGTTAACCAATCCGATGAATGGAGCTGGATCCTTAAGAATCTTCTCATTTGCGTTGATGATATCCATGATTACAGACTTAGCGTTGTCGTAGCTCTCACCGTATGCGATACCGAATGTCAAATCCACGCGACGCAATGGCTCTTTAGAATAGTTAGTAGCGATACCTGTTGAAAGACCACCGTTAGGAACGATGATGATCTTGTTGTCGACTGTAGTGATGATAGTGTTGAAGATCTGAATCTCCTTAACAACACCAACCTGACCCTGAGCCTCGATGAAATCACCTACCTTGAAAGGCTTGAATGCCAAAATCATCACACCACCAGCGAAATTCTGTAGTGTGCCGCTCAATGCCATACCGATTGCAACACCGGCAGAAGCAAACAATGCAACGAATGAAGATGTCTCAATTCCGAGAATGCCGATAATGACAATCACAAGGATGAACATAAAAACCACGTTAGTCAAACTCTTTACGAAAGAAGCCAACGATGGTTCTACCTCTTTCTTCTCCATAAGTTTTGCAACGGCCTTGTTGATCTTGCCTACAATCCACTTACCAATAGTGAAAACCAAGATTGCGATAACAATCTTAACGGCAAAGTTGATGGCCATTTCTGTACCTTCCTTTACCAAAACCTGTAGAGCTTCATCGTACTGAGATTTATCCAAACCTCCAGTTGTAAGCATTTCTGCAGCCTGAGCTGCCTTCGACACTGTGTCGGCAACAGTTGTTGCTAATGAATCATTCATGTTTTTACCCTTTTTTTATTTGTTAGTTTAGACTACAAAAATATTGATATTTGTGTTGAAAAACAACTTTTGTCGCTATTTACTTAACCCAAACAACAAAATCTTCTTTTCTTGGCGACTGTGGCATCAAACCGGATGGATCTGTGTAGCCTAAGATACAGTTTCCGATTCCTTCGTATTCATCAGTGATACCAAGTTCTTTAAGAATCTGCTTGCCTTCCTCTGTCTCAAATGTCTCTTTTGCACGGTGGATCCAACATGAACCCAAACCAAGGGCATTAGCGGCAACCATTAAGTTCTCCATCACAAGTGAACCGTCGTAGATTCGTGTGCCTATCTCTTTCTTTGCCAAAACTACCAAAACAACAGGTGCTCCGTAGAATGGATCTCCATGTCCAGAAGGAGTAGGGTAGAGTTTGTTGAGAATATCTCCGTTGATACGACTTAGTCGATCTCTCATCTCTTTGTTTGTAACTGCGATAATCTTACCAGCCTGACAATTCATGCCCGACGGTGCGTATGTGCCGGCTTTTACCACTTCCTCAACCAATTCCATTGGAACCTGCTTGTCAAGGTATTTCTTCACACTTCTTCTTGTGATGATGTCTTCAATTGTCTTATTCATATTTTTAAGTTTAAATTCATTTGATCCAAGTCATTTTGATGTGGTCAATTCCGTCAAGAAGAAAAGTATCAGACGATTGTTTGAACCCAACTTTTTCGTAAAATTCTTTGGCATATTCCTGTGCCTCAATATCAATACGCGTCGCATTAAATTCTTTTACGGCTGTATCGATGGCAAACAACATAATCTTCTTATGAAGTTGTACCCCCATTATTACGCATGGTTTTGATTAATGCAAATTTAATAAAAATAATACGACAATCAAGTATAAACAATAACAACAAAAAAGGATGCTCAATTTGGGCATCCTTCTTCGACTTGTACTATTCCAAACTATCAGTTAACTTATTTTATTTTCTTTACTCCGTTCTCAATATAGAATCCTTTCTCTGGAACTTGCGAAAGTTTCGTTCCATTGATACTATAGATCATCTTTGATTCAGAAGAATTGGCACGAGTTAGCGACGCGAATGTCGGATTAGCCAATGTAAATGTCACTGCGACGTCGCCATTCCCCAAAACCTTTTTCAAATCATCTGTATTTATATCACGAATTTTGCCAAGACGTGTATAACTCCACGAATTTGAACCATAGAAAATACAGATATTATTGCCATTATATAGGATAACGTCTCCTGGCTCAGTTGTAATCTGCTTATTGTCTTCAGGAAGAGTATATCCCAATTCTCCTACCTTCTCAAAATCACCATAATCATGAGCTTCGTAAGTGATATCTCCTTCTTTCAACAAATCTACGAGAGCCTCTGCTGAGGAGTTGCTTTCAAGGTCGACTGTGAATATATTATTATTGATTTTCAAATACATAGTGTTGTTCGTAGTTGCTGATAAGTTTGTATAGTCGACGTCGAGAAGCCACTGCTCAAGCATAGACTTTCGTTTTGAATGGTTTGCATTGTTGATCCACAGACTCTTGCTCATGAATTGTCCGTTTGGCACCAATCGTTTGGCATCTGCCTCGACGTCACTGATTCCCGAACTATGGCTGCTTACGATCAGTCCGATGTTCTTGCCATCCATCTCCTGACCATACTTAAATAGGAAAGTTTGCATATTGGATGCCATTTGGCTCCACCAGAGTGGAGTAGCGATGATGACTGTGTTGTACTGGCTCATATCCACGTCGACGGGATCGATGGCTGGATAACTGCTCTCTACCCCAGGATTGTTTTTAATCTTAGTTAATTGTTCTGTACCAATAGCATAATTATTGGCAGAATAGTCCAATCCTTTCTCTTCGGGCTCCACCTCAATCACATCAGCGTTTATCATACCCTTCAAATCAGCCACAATCTCTTCAGTGTGGTTGGTATAACTGTAGTAGACAATAAGTGTCTTAGAACCAATAAATTGATTGCCACCATCAACTGGTTCGGCATCAACCTCCTCATTGGAGCAAGCCATCATGAAGACAGCTGTCAATACAAGGTACAATTTAGATAGTAAATGTTTCATTTCGTATTATTTGTTTAATCACAATGCAAAAATAGACACATAATATCTAAACTCATTTACCTAAAATTTGGTACTTATGACCAATTTTTAGGAAAGAAGGTATCTCTGATAAACATTATTTATGATGGAACGTCTAAACAATAATGGGCAGGTCTAATCAAACCTGCCCATTATTAACTAAACCTATCAAACTATTTAAACCTACCTTATTTATTAGCTTCAGCGTATTGTTCGTCAGTCACAGGCTCTAGCCATTCGTTGCTTTCTGGATCTCCGACGTGGACGTGTGATGCAAGGTGCTGGAACCATGAGTTGGCAGTAGCTCCATGCCAGTGTTTTGCTCCTTCTGGAATATCGATTATATCACCTGGTTTTAGACGGATGGCTGGCTTCCCCCATTCCTGATAGATTCCCTCTCCACCAACACAGATTAGAATCTGGTGTGCTCCGTGGTGAACATGCCAGTTGTTGCGACATCCTGGTTCAAATGTGACGTTGGAATAACCTTGCACCGTCTTCTCTCCAGCAGCAAGATTCTTTGGCTGGATAGGGGCAAGATGACTGTT
>DCIP01000187.1:9077-41697 GCA_002317115.1 Candidatus Scybalocola fimicaballi | reverse complement strand
ATGGTTTACGATGTTCCTTCAATAATTTTATTTCATAAGCAAAAATGCCATCAAGTCGAGCTTGTCGCATATCTGGAGTAAATGTAAGATATCGTTGAGTCTCTGCATCATAAAACTTAAATTATTCAGTATATTTTGCCAAAAAATCGACAATTTGTTTTACTGAGTCATAAGCATTTTGTGCTTTTTCTTTATCTATCTTTGTTATGTCAACGCCATCAATTTTCGCATTGTATTTTTTTATCAGACACATCAATTCTATTGTATGCTTAACATATATCATGAATATCTCTTTTCTTAGCATAATTGCATCCGGACTAAAAAGATTACCAAATCTAACAAAACCGAACTTTGAAGGTAAGCCTTGTTTAGAATGTCCAAAAGTAAAACCGCACCAACTATCAATTGAACCATCCTGGTTTGCTCCATACATTGAATAATCATTCTGTATAGAATGTTTATTTTCCTCAATGCATTTATTAATTTCAGAAACTATATTATTATAAGTATATTCCATATAGGATGATGAAATTTGATGATGTCCAATTATTTACTAATTTTTCTAGATCGTCACTTTTAATATTTACATATCTTTTTATTTGTGAATCAACAGTCAAAATGGATTTTATAATAATTTGTTCTGTCTTATTAGGATCATATGTCGAATAAAACTGACCATTAATGAAATAGACTCCCTCTTCTTTAAGTGTAATATAACCATCTCCTATATAACTTTCAGTTTTACCAATTGGTATAGAAGTCTTAAGATTACTCCTAAATAATCTAATAATCGATTTGTATAATCAAGCAAAGAAACGTCCTCTTTTAGACAAGCGAATAGCCTTAAAATTTAACCATATACAAAAATTTCAACTTAAAAGGTCATCAACCATTTTTTTACACTTTCTGAATATAGGCAAAAAAACATTAGACCAAGAAACAATCCACTAAAATACACATAATCATCCCAATATTTTGGATATCTATAACTAATAATAGTAAGACCATACGAAATTATGAAGTATTGCAGAAGTGTAATCACCACATAAGGAATCCTTATATCAGAATTTGTAGCCTTTTTGATACAAAAAGACACAATAAAAAATGGTGCAAACAAGAAAAGGAATTGAAAAAAATACTCTTTGATATTTTCAATACTTCCAAAATCCGAATCATCCCAAACTCTAGCAAAAAAATATGTAATCATCAATATAATTTCATATATACACATCATAAAGAAGTATATGTCATTATCACAACAAAAAAATTTCTTTTCCATTTTATTTTTTTACTCACAGTAAACACCCATTGTCATTCCAATTATGAATTATGCATTATGAATTACGAATTCAATTATTCTCCTGCGATCGTCGCTACAATCTTTCTTGCTCCACCGTAGTTTCTGAACTCACAAAGGTATATTCCCTGCCAAGTGCCGAGATTCAATCTGCCGTTGGAGATTGGAATAGTAAGGCTGTCGCCGACGAGGGTGCTTTTGGCGTGGGCTGGCATATCGTCGTCGCCCTCGAGAGTATGCTGATAATAGGGCTCACGTTCCTTCACCATACGGTTGAAGATGCTCTCCATGTCGACGCGGACATCTGGATCAGCATTCTCGTTGATGGTCAATCCAGCCGACGTATGCTTGATGAAAAGGTTGAGCAATCCCACTTTGGGCAATGCTGGCAGATGAGATAGAATCTCACTTGTGACGAGGTGAAATCCACGTCGCTTTTCATTAAGGGAAAATTCTACTTGAGTCCACATATTATTCTGTGATTGTGATATTGTAAACGACTGTTGTCTCAGGTCTTGAATTTCCCCAAGGTCGTTTGTATTCAAATATGATTTTGGCAGAACCAGTCTTCACTGTCTTGAATACATATAATCTTGACGACGGTGCTCCACACATCATTGGCTGCGACGGATCTCTTGCTGGAGTAGTGTTCAATACGTCCTCTAATTTCAAGATCGTACTATCCTCAGTTTCAACTTTGACTTCCCAATCAAAACCTGTCGTAGGATTTGCTTTGGCTGGAATTTCGATTCTTGAGTTCACAGAAACTGTGTCGTTGTACTCTTTGTCTCCGTCGAAATAACCTAGGAAAGTAAGAGTGACGGTTGATGTGGAGTCTTTCATTGTAGAACATTTAATTGTGGTGTCTGCAATTTCTTCTGAATCCGAAGCTTTAACGATTTTTCGTCTATCCATTCGTCCACCTTGTACTTGTGAACACCCCACCATTGCAATGGCGGAGAAAAATGCTATTATGGTTTTGAAAATTTTTTTCATGGTTCCTTTATTTATGTGCTCGCCTTCGGCTCGCACTGTGGGGGTGGGGTTAGGGCGTTCCGCCCTTAACAATCCTCAATCCTCAATCTTCATTCCTCATTTATTCAGCATTCTCATTATCTCTCCAATCCACAACACAGCAGATGTCGCTCCTACGATTAGAAGCCAGTCGATGATGTTGAGTGGAGTGACGTTGAACATGGCGCCTCCAACGTTGACAATCAATAATTGTCCGAAGAAGATCAACGCTGCGATTGTAAGGAATCCTTTACACTCTTTGAAATGCAATGCACTCTTACCTGTAGCGAATGCTTTGGCGTTGAACATGTTCCAGAACTGAAGCATGACAAATGTTGTGAAGAAGACGCTGCACTCGTAGGCTGGAAGTGTCTTGCCTCCTGCCACCATACCGAGGATTCCGCTCTCGAATGTGATTTCGTGGCTCTTCATCACGAATAGCATTCCCATCATGACTACGAAGAAGAATACTCCTACAGTGAGGATGAATTTCATCATCGGTTTGTTGATGATAAACGCGTCTCTTGATCTTGGTGCCTCCTGCATCACTTTCATCGACGGTGGAAGCGACGCTAATGCCATCGCTGCGAATGTATCCATGATTAGGTTTACCCATAGCATCTGTGTCACTGTTAGCGGTGATTTGATGCCTGGAATGAATGCTCCGACTAACACGATCAAGCAGGCTGCGACGTTGACTGTCATCTGGAAAAGGATGAATCTCTGGATGTTCTGGTATAGTGAACGTCCCCACATCACTGCTCGTGTGATACTTGAGAATGAGTTGTCGATGATGGTGATATCCGACGCCTCTTTGGCCACGCTTGTTCCGTCTCCCATAGATAGTCCGACGTGTGCGGCTTTCAATGCTGGTGCGTCGTTTGTTCCGTCGCCAGTCACTGCCACCACTTGGTTGCGTTTCTGCAATGTCTCCACCAATCTCTTCTTGTCGAGCGGACGTGCTCTGGCTATAATCTTTATCTCTTCGACGCGGTTGTAAACCTCATCGTCTGACAAAGCTGCAAACTCAGGACCTGTGATGATGTTGTTGTCTCCGTAAGTCTCTTTCCAAAGACCAATCTGTCGTCCAATCTCTTTGGCTGTGGCTGTAGTGTCTCCTGTTACAATCTTGATGTCGATTCCTGCTTCGATACAGCTTCCTACAGCTTCTGGAACCTCTTCACGCACTGGGTCGGCAATCGCAACAATTCCCATGAATGTCAGGTTGTTTGCCACAAGTTTGTTGTCGCTGTTGATAACAACCTCTCCGTCTTCCACAATCTGATAAGCGAAGGCAAGTGTACGCATCGCCTGGTTCTGATATTTGAGAAGTGTCTCGTTGATTGTCTGCTTTGTCTCTCCTCCTGCGATGTTCGAGCAAAGGGCAAGCACAATCTCTGGAGCTCCCTTTAGATACAACACTTGCTTGCCATTCAAATACTGCGACTTGACAAGTGATGCCATATATTTACGCTCGGTAGAGAATGGTATCTCGTTCACTCTTTCGGCAGCGTCTTTGACTGTCTCAAAATCAATATTATTTTTGTTTAGCCAAAGTAGTAGGGCTCCTTCAGTTGGATTTCCCAAAACCTTTGGATTGGCTGCGTCGGTAAGGTCGAGTAGGGCAGTAGAGTTAACACTGATTCCTTCAACAATAAGATTGCTGGCTTCGTCGCCGATAAGAGCTTGACTCGGCTGCAAATTGAAGAATTTAGTTTCATGCACCTGCATCTTATTCTGAGTCAATGTGCCTGTTTTGTCTGTGCAGATGACGGTAGTGGCACCCATTGTCTCACAAGCGTGCATCTTGCGGACAAGATTATTTGTCTTCAACATCGCACGCATACTGTAGGCAAGCGATAATGTTACTGCCATTGGCAATCCTTCTGGTACTGCGACAGCCACAAGAGCCACAGCCACCATACATGCCTGCAAAACTTCTGTGATGAAGCCTTCAGTCGCACCGTCGCCAAACCATGAGAATCCGTCGTTGTTGACGAAATACATACCGATTCGTCCGACGATGATTAGTCCGGCAATCACGTAGCTGACTTTTGCAATTAGGTCGCCAAGTCCATCCAACTGCTCATTCAATGGAGTCTTGACTGAGTTGTCAATCTGTGCTGCTTTGAAAACTTTTCCGTTTTCTGTATGGTCTCCAACTGCAAACACTCGCATGATGCCGTGTCCTTCCATCACCTTAGTTCCACGCATGGCATGGTTTGATGGAAAAGTCGCGTTGGAATCAAAATCTTCTTCTTTGGTAGTTTTAAGGCAAATAGGTTCTCCGGTTAAAGAACTTTCGTCAATATTCAGCGACGTTGCTTCAAGTAATTCTCCGTCGGCTGGCACTTCGCAACCTGTTACTAAAATCACTATGTCACCCACCACCACGTCTTTGCGTGGAATCTCTGTTGTGATGCCATTTCGCACCACTTGGACAGGTTCATCGTCGTTGACTTGGTTGAGCACTTCAAACTCTTTGTCGGCGGCGTATTCAAAATAGAAGGCCATACCTGTAGCAAGGAAGATTGCTACCCAGATGCCGACTGGTTCAAAGAATACGGTTGGATCTGGATGTTGGATATATTCGTAGATTGAAATGCCGATAGACAATGCTCCAGCAACAAGCAGGATCACGATAAGCGGATCCTTGAATTTCTCCAAAAACTTGAAAAACAACGATTCTTTCTCTGGAGGAGTAAGAATGTTGGATCCATATTGGTTTCTGGATTTGATTACTTCCTGGCTGCTTAGTCCGGTGTAATGCTCTTTTGCCATAATTGAAAAGTTTGGATTAACAAGTTTGTGGCTTATGCTCGTTCTTTAACTCAAGAATTGCCTTCAAATCAATTCCTGGAGGCAACATCTCCTTAGGATCTTTGCCGTAGCGAAGGATGTCTCGCACAACGGTTGAACTGATGAATGAGTGTTGAGGCTCAGTGAAGAGTAGGATAGTGTCGATGCCTGAGATCTGACGGTTGGCGTCTGCCACTGTCTTCTCATACTCGAAGTCTGCCACCGCACGTATTCCACGAAGGATGATAGTGGCTCCCACCTGTTTGGCGAAATCAACTGTCAAGCAATCGTAAGTCGCCACTTTCACACGAGGCTCATTTTTGAATGTCTCCTCAATTATTTTTTTTCTTGCTTCTGTATCAAAGAAAGGTCGTTTCGATTCATTCACACCGATAGCGATGATAACTTCGTCAACGAATGAAAGTGCTCTTTTCACCACTGAGTAGTGGCCAAGAGTAAGCGGGTCGAAACTGCCTGGAAATATTGCTCTTACCATTTGGAAAATTCTGTTTTTATTTGCTACAAAGATAGGGATAATATAATTAAAAATGATAGATGTGAAATTGGAAAAAATAATAAAGACGGTAATATTGATAATACTCCGTCTATTGCCTAATTATTTTTGAGAGTCTAATTTACGCTTTATCTCTTCTGCCGCATATTTTGCACCAATTGGCGACCAATGTGAGTCGTGGCATTTATATATATCCTTTTCTCCATTTGCGACGTGGGGATACAATAGCTCTTTGCAGTTGAGAAATCTGCTGTTGCAGTTGTATTCAGTATAGAAATCAAGCTGTGGCTTGACCTTCTTGTCCTTGTTTTTCTTGGCGAAATCTTTGTATAGGTCGTATTTGTCGGCTGGAACCACAAATAGGAATTTTATCCCTTTCTTCTCGGTTGCCGACATCAGTGCGTCAAGATTCTGTTTGGCTTTATCAATTTTGCTTTTGTCCACTTTCTCTAAATCTTCCCAGTAGAAATACAGATCGTCTTCGGCTCCTTTGCATGTGAATGATTCTTGCTTCAGTTTCAGATGCTTCACAGGGTTGTCTGCCACTCCGACGTTTCTTTTCACGTATTCTTGGGTGTGGAGAAAATTATCTTTTAGATCGTCCTTACATTCCACGATACTGTTTGCCATCTCTTTGATTTTGCTTGACTCTGGCTCTTTTACTGTGGTTGGCTTCGTTTCGGGATCTGCCGACGGTACATTTTTCTCAATTTCTGGATGTGCCTCCATGTCAAGGTGGTAAAGATTATTAGTCAGATGGCGCTCCACACTTTCGATGATGACGGTGCGAGGCAATGGCTTGTCCTCAAGCAGACGGTTGATAAACAACTGATATTTAGTGATCTCCCCGTCGCCAGTCCATAATACGCAAACTTTATAACCTGGGAAAAATTCGGTGAGGAAGTTGGTGAACCCTCCTCTTTCCTGCTCCGAAAAAGAGTCTCCAATAATCAGAATTGTGGAATCGCACTCGGTTTGCGAGAATTCCAAATTGTCGATGTGTTTTTCGTAAAGCGAGTCCATCCACATCCCTTTGATACTTCGGTGGTAGCCCAAATCAAAGGGAAGAAGTCCTAACTGACCTAAATCTCCGTTTCTGTTCGGCTCTATCATCGTGGCATAATATAAAATCGTGCAGATGATGGGCAGAGCTATTATGAATAATTTTATGAGGAATCGTTTCATAATCAGAACTGAAAATAAATGAATGTGTGGTTTTCTCCTGAATACAAAACTATCATGGCGAAGATGATGTAGTACAACGGTATTCTAATCCATGAGAATTTTATCCATGAGAAATCAAAACTGTGTGCTCTTTTGCGGTTTATCCACTCCACTGCCAAACATACTCCTATTGCAATTAATGTTGGAGTCTGGTATGTCATGATGCTGAGCTTTGGTGTTTTCCAAGAAGCGAAAGTGAATATCTTTTTAAGGATTTCAAATGCCGCACCTATATTGTCAGCTCTGAATATTATCCATCCGATTGACACTAAGACAAATGTCAATAACATGCCTCCCAACTCTTGGGGCTTTGGGTACCATGTGTTTTCTGCAATGATGCCGCTGTTGCGTTTGTTCAGTTTCAATAGGATCAACGGCACAAACAACAATGCGTGGTATGCTCCCCATGCCACGTATGTCCAGTTTGCTCCATGCCATAGCCCACTCAACAGGAATATGACAAAGACGTTTCTCACAACTTTGATATTGGTGGTGCGGCTGCCACCAAGTGGAATATAAACGTAGTCTACAAACCACTTGTTCAAAGATATATGCCATCTTTTCCAGAATTCAGCGACGTCGCGGCTGAAATATGGTGTCCTGAAATTGTCTCGTAGTGTGATGCCAAACAGTTTTCCTGTGCCTATGGCAATGTCGGAATATCCGGAGAAGTCTCCATAAATCTGTAGGGCAAAGAATACTCCGGCTAAAGCGAGAGTGGCTCCGTTGGTTTCTTGATAGTTCTTGAATGCGTCGTCTACAAATTCCGCACAGTTGTCGGCGACAACAATCTTCTTGAATAATCCCCATAGGATCTGACGCATTCCGTCGGCAGCCTTGTCATATTCAAAAACTCGCTCTTTGCAGAATTGGGGAAGAAGGTTGGCTGCTCGTTCAATCGGACCAGCCACAAGCTGTGGAAAGAAACATATAAATGCAAAGAATGAGATGACGTCGTGAGATGCCTCGACTCTACGTTTGTACACATCAATGGAATAGCCGATGGCTTGGAATGTGTAGAAGGAGATGCCGACGGGAAGTATTATTTCCAGCGTCGACGCGTGCATCTTGACTTTGAATAGTGACATCAAATCCACAAAACTGCCGACGAAGAAGTTGTAGTATTTAAAAATACACAGTATCAGTAGGTTGACGACAATGTTTGTGATGCAGAATGCCTTTGCGTGTCCTCCCTCTTTGTCAAGGTTCTTTTCTATCAGCACTCCTGACACATAACTGCATAGTGTAGTGAATGCGATAAGAAACAGGAATCGCCAATCCCACAATCCGTAAAAGATATAGCTCGCCGCTACTATCAAACAATTTTGACTCTTGACCGTCTTGAATACAAACCAATAGAGTAGGAATACTATCGGTAGGAACAAGATGAAATCAAATGAATTGAAGAGCATAAGTCAGCGTTTGATTGTAGGATTAATTGGAAATGCCAATGTTTAGAATTCGATCTCAAACTCAACACGTCTGTTTTTAGCTCTTCCTTCCTCTGTGTCGTTTGAAGCCACCGGTTTCTTTTCTCCGAATCCAGTATTTCTCAAACGAGAGGCTCTGATACCTTTGCTTTTTAGGTACTGAGCTACAGCGGCCGCTCTATCCTGAGACAATTCCAAATTTTTCTCTGGCTTGCCTATGTTGTCTGTGTGGCCTGCGATGTGAAGTATGTAAGTTGGATTGTTCTTCATGACTCTCACAATTCTGTCGAGAATAGGGTATGACGTCTTTTTGATGACTGATTTGTTAGACTCAAACTCGATTCCGTATTTGGCTTGCTCAAGTATCGACTTAGTGTTTGGCGAAATGTCAGGACAACCGAAGTTTTCGAAGCTTCCTTTGATATTTGGACACTTGTCGATATAGTCAGGCACACCGTCGCCATCAGCGTCGAAAGGACAACCCTTAAGATCCACCTTCACACCCTCTGGTGTGTCTGGACATTTGTCGTTGATGTCGTTGACACCGTCGCCGTCAGAGTCGAGTGGACATCCCATCTTGTCTACTTTCTTTCCTTTTGGAGTGTCAGGACACTTGTCAAGATAATCAGGCACACCGTCGCCATCGCTGTCGATAGGGCATCCGAACTCGTTTACCTTAACGCTGTCTGGTGTATTCGGACATCTGTCAATATCGTCAGCCACACCGTCGCCATCACTGTCAAGTGGACAGCCAACGGAATCAACTGGGATTCCCAACGGTGTGTTCGGACACTTGTCAAGATAATCAGGCACACTGTCCTTGTCTGTGTCGAGTGGACAACCGCATGAGTCTACTTGGACACTGTCTGGAGTGCCAAGACATTTGTCATACTTGTCGAGAATGCCGTCGTGGTCCTTGTCCTTTAATCTTGGACATGGAATCTTCACTCCAAGTTTGATGCCGATCGATCCAAGCTTTATCGCGTCGACTGCATTCGACTTAAATAGACCACAATAATAGTCTGGATTATTTAAAGCCTCCCCTTCCTCTAAGAAGTCTCTGTTGCTGATGTTTGATAATCCGAGAGTTCCGTAGATTCCGTAGAAGAAATCTGCATTGATGTTCTTGTGGACGAAATCCAAATCGAAGTATATTCCTGAAGTGAAATGCTTTGTGTCAGTTGTTCCTCTCGGACGACTATAGTTTGCGGCATAACCATGCTGGGAAAGATTAGGATTGATATCCAAATCTGCGCTTCCGAGATGACCGGTTGTGATATAGTCGCCATTCTTCACTCTGAATTTTGTCTTTATCGGATAGATGAATTTCAATCCGGCTCCAGCGAAGAGGGTAGTGTTGCCTGTAAGATGTTTGCGATAGATGAATCCGAACGGAGTCTCCAAAGCAACGGTTGTCTGACGCTCTTCCCAATCTTTGAAAGTGGTGTAGTATTCAGAGTCTTCAATAGACGAAGTGCCGTCGTAATAAGTCACTGGTATTTTGACGGAAGAGGCATACTGCGCGTTGATTATTGATTTCGCATTATACACTGCTGCTCCGATACCGAATGATATACCGAACGGTTTTTCGCTACGCTTGTCCTTCCCCTCGAAGAATAGGTTGTAGTCTACATTGATCACTCCACCTGCCATTGGAGAACGGTCTCCGATTTCAATGTCGTATCTCAAACTGTTGAATCCGATTCCGAAGCCCAAACTTAAAAATCTGTTTTCCGGCTCATAAAGTGGACGAACAAGGTTTTGCTCTTGCGACGTCGATGATACTGCAGACTCGGCAACGATGGGTGTGCCACCGTTTGTGTCTGTAGCGTCTGGTGCTGGCTCGTACGTTGTCGGCTTCCCTTGTGCTGAAAGACTGCCGATTGCAGTAGACAACGCTAATATTATGTTTGTTGCTCTTTTCATAATCCTTTTGTCTTAATCCTTGTTCTGTCCTTATCTTACAATAACTACGACGCTTATGTCTGTACCCTCAAGCATCAACACATACGTTCCTGGTTTGACAGTGAATGCCATATTCGCTGACGCTGGTTTTGAATCGATCACCTCTCCGTTGATGCTTAGAAGCATGACGTTGCCGCCTTTGCTGCTTGCAGCGCTTGCGATGATTCTGCCTTTCTCTCCGTGAGCGTCCAAATATTGTGGCTTTCCGAAATCAAGAAATACAGGTCCGACGCTTAAGTCTCCGTCTACCACACACGAATATGAACCACATAATCCTGCTCTGTCGGAGTAGTATTGCCCTGTGGCTCCTGCGATTCTCACGCCATCTTTGTACCACTGGTATGTAGATGACTTAACCTTAGATCCGTCTACTGCAATGACGTCGTTCCAACATATTATGATGCTTGATGCTGGATGGTTGATTGTCACGTCGATAGATAATTTCTTTTCAATATTTCCAGACATTAGAGAGATGTTCATCTTGTATTTGCCTGGCAATGTCTTTGCTGTAGTAGGAATCTTGATTTTCGATGTCTCGCTGTCGAACGCTATCAATGAATCTTTCAATCCAGGCAATGCGTCGCTACTGATTTTGTAGTATTGCAAAACTCCGTCTACTGCCAAGTCGATCTCTATATTCTCACCTGGAACAATTTGGTCGTTGCTCTCAACCACGACATATTCAAAGCCTGAGCTTTCGATGATGTCAAACTGATAATGCTTAGGCTCTGTTGTGCCATCTGCCCATTCGTAATAGATTGTGTCGACGAGTGTCAATGCGACGTCGTGGCTTCCAATCTCTTTCTGGATATTGCCTGCTATCGTGTATGATTTGCTTTCCTCAATAGAATATGTCTGAGCTTTCTGACTGTAGTAGAATATAGTGCTGTCTGGCTCAGGTATTGCAACCTTCATTCTTTCGATGATCAAATTGTAGATCTGGTCGTCGGTAGTTAAATCTGTCCACGCATAGTTTGGATTCAGCAACACTGTGGTTGTGTAAACGCCTGGATCTTGTCCCATCAGCGCTCCTGTGATTGTATATGCCGGATTCTCAGGAATGCTCATAGAGTAGACGGTGCTGTCGTAAGTGACTGTGCCTGTGCTGACAACGGGTTTCTCCACCAAGATCGGATTGATCTTTGCAAATATCGTTGTGTCTTCTTTCTTTCCATTCTCCCAGATATAACCAGGGTTTAGCTTCAATGTCACGATGTAATCGCCTGCATTCTCTCCTATTCCATTTTCAGCTGTGTAGGCTTCGTTTAGAGGGACAAGCTCGATTGGCGAACCTGTGTATGTAAATTCCGCAGAAGCTGGAACCTTCACAACTCCCTCTTTTATCACGAATGTCACAGCTTTAGGCTCTGTTGTGTTGTCTGCCCACATGTAGTTTTCTACATCGTTGATTGTCACTGTTCTGACATAATCTCCGACTTCAACTCCAACTGGGTTTGTTACATCTTGTGTGTATAGCTCGTTGTTGACAATCTCAAATTGCTTAAGATTACCATCGTATTCAAATGTGTCTTTGACAGCTGTAGGAAGTTCAATTGTGGCTTTTGAAATCACAAAACTGAATTTTTTATCCGTACTTGTCAAATCTTCCCACTGGTAGTTGTTGGCGTTTGCTAAAGATACGGTCACTTCGTGGATTCCTGCTTTTGTCTGTGCGTTGCCAGTGACGTTGTAGCAGATGTTTGGGTTGATGGAGTAAACTAACTCAGCGCCGTTGTATGTGAATTTGCTTGTGTCGGCGGCTGGTATACTGACTGTCGCCTTGCTGATTGCAAACGTGTATTTCTTCTCTGCGACTGTCGCATCCGACCATTCGCAGTTAAGCGTGTCGTTAAGCGACACTGTTACTTCGTGGTTGCCAGCGTCTGTCTTAAGGAATCCTTCAGCTGTATAGTTGTCGTTTGCTGGGATTGTGTAAGTCTGCTGATTGCCATTGTAGACGAAAAGAGAATCGTCGGCAGCAGGAATCTCAATCTGCATTTTGTTGATGGCAAAATTGAAGATCTTTGACTCCACTGTTCCGTCTTCCCATTCGCAAAGGGCGGAATTGTTAAGCGACACGGTCACCTCGTACTTTCCTGCGGATGTGTGAGCATTGCCAAAGACGGTGTAATTCTCGTTGGCGGCAAGCGTGTAGGTTTGCTGGCTGCCATTGTAGACAAACTTAGTTGTGTCCGCAGAAGGAATAGCCACCTTTGTTTTGCTGGCGTCAGCCAACGAAGGTGCGCAACTGAATACGGTTGCGGCTGTCAAGGCACTAAGCCTGACTATATGTCTTGATTTGCGTGAGCTGTGAAAATTTCTCATACAAAAATTATTTTTCCTTGTGTTTGATAATGTCAATACTTAAATCCCATTAGTGCTTTATTCTAAAAATCCTAATGCTGACCACAAATATAAATAAATTTTGACATAATGAGAAAGAATGTTAAAATAGATATCAACCATTTTTTTGAGGAAATCCACAAAAGTTTTTGTTTGGTGAGTAAATGTTAGAATTGACGATGTGATATTAATCGTCCAACACTATAAATTCGGTGAAGATAGAATCGGAAATGAAGATGCCCTTTTCTGTCAGATGGCATTTCTCTCCCTCGATTTCTACGTTGTTCTCTTTTAATTGCACTGTCGCCACTTCTTTCGCAAACTCATTGAATCTTTTTCCGAATTTGTCGTCAATATATTGAAAATCAATTCCGTCGCTGGTACGCAACGCTGTGAGGATATAATCGTTGTATTTCTCTGTCAATGTCAGGTTCTCAACTTCGGCGTCGAGTCTGTTTTCGCTGATCGCCTTGAGGTATTTTGGGAGATGACTCACATTCCACTGTCTGCTTTTGCCGTCGTATGAATGGGCTGCCGGACCGATTCCCAAGTAGGGAATGTCGTGCCAATAAGATGAATTATGACGTGAACGGAATCCGCTTAGTGCAAAGTTTGAAATCTCATAATGCTCGTAGCCTGCAGCCGACGTCGCTTCTCTAAGATGTTTGTAACAAGCGAGGCAGTCCGACTCGTCCATCGCAGTCAACTCTCCCTTCGCGATCTTTTTGGTTAGAAGAGATCCTTCATGCAATTCAAGACAGTATGCCGAAATATGGTTTGGCTTTAAAGATATGGCAGTCGCAACGTCATCTTTCCAAGAATCAATGGTTTGCGACGGCATGCCATATATCAGGTCGACGCTGATATTATTGAATCCGTACTTGTGGGCATTGGCGATTGCCTCTTTGGCTTCATTGGCATTATGTCGACGGTTGATGATCTTCAGTGTGGTGTCGTTGAACGACTGGCAACCGATACTGAGTCGGTTGATTGCAGTTTCCGACAGTTTTTTCAGATACTCGTCAGTCAGATCATTAGGGTTTGCCTCCATCGTGATCTCCATCTCTTTGATGTCGACGTGGGGAAACGTCTCCAACGCGCAATCAATCAATGTGTTTATTTCATCCGACGTAAGCAACGATGGCGTACCACCGCCGATATATATTGTCTGTATGGTCAATCCATTGGGCAGATAATCCACACGCATCTTCATCTCCTTGCAAAGAGCGTTTATCAGCTCCACACGTTTGTTGAGAAGCGTAGTGGAGAAAAAATCGCAGTAGCTGCATCTTTGCGTGCAGAGGGGAATATGGATGTAGAGGCCTGCCACGTTTTTTTATTCTTCTTCGTTAGAAACCTCATCTTTAGACACATTCCATGCATTTTCAGCCTCTTCAATTTCGTCGAAGATAGGGTAGTGGCAACGGCTGAAGTAGCAGTAGCAAGCACCGCTCTCAAGTTTGTTAATGATAGACTGAGGCACAGAACCGTCGGCTTCAAGAAGAGTGACAATCTCATCTTTAGTCAGATAGACAGTCATTTTGTTTGGAGTCATATCCTTGATATACCAGAAAGGAAGATACCAAGTGCCTAAGAATTTTTCGTATTCCTCGTTTCCTCCGACTAATTCAAATGTCATTTTGTGGCTATCTGCGTTGTATGCGCTGCGTCTCATAAACATTTCTTCTTCGTCATCAATGTCGACGATACAGTATGCGGTGTCTGGAGTGAAGTATAGTGTACGGCATTCCAACGTCTTCTTCATGAAATTCTGGCAGACATTGGCTGCGGTGTTTTGCATGCTTCCATTTTTAGTGTTGATCACAGAACGGACAGAGTCGAATCTCCATCCGCCCATCAAATAATCTTTGTTGATGGGAGTAAGGTCAATTTCGTCAACGAATTGCTCTCTGCATGATGATAGAGCAATGGCTATTGAGACAAAAATGAGTATAAATAAATTCTTTACCATATTATAATCCTTTAATGCGTTGTTGATGAAAACTATATGCAAAATTATGATTTAGAATGGAAAATCAAATAAATAATACAAAAAAAAGAAGACGGAAAACCTTCCGTCTTCAATCTTTATACACTTTATTCTCTAAGCTCTAAGCTCTTACTCTCCACCACCGAACTCCATCAAGTATGCCTTGATGAATCCGTCTATGTCTCCGTCCATCACAGCGTTGACGTTAGAAGTCTGGTAGTCAGTACGGTGATCCTTGACACGACGGTCGTCGAACACGTAGCTTCGGATCTGGCTTCCCCACTCAATCTTCTTCTTGCCAGCCTCGATCTTAGCAGTCTCCTGGCGACGTTTCTCCAACTCGATATCGTACAACTGTGATCTCAACAGACGCAAGGCATTCTCCTTGTTCTTTGGCTGGTCACGAGTCTCTGTGTTCTCGATTACGATCTCATCGTCCTGGTCTGTCAATACGTTGTGGAACTTATAGTGCAAACGGACACCAGACTCCACCTTGTTGACGTTCTGACCACCGGCACCTGATGAACGGAAAGTATCCCATGACAATCCTGCTGGGTTGATCTCGATCTCAATTGAGTCGTCTACCAATGGAACGACGAATACAGAAGTGAACGAAGTCATACGCTTACCCTGAGCATTGTAAGGAGAGACACGCACCAAACGGTGGACACCATTCTCACTCTTCAAATAACCGTAAGCCATATCGCCCTCAATCTTCATTGTGGCTGTCTTAAGTCCGGCTTCATCACCATCCTGGTAGTTGGAAATCTCACACTTATATCCCTGACGGTCTGCCCAACGCTGATACATTCTGAATAGCATCTCTGCCCAGTCCTGAGCCTCAGTACCACCCGCACCGGCAACAATCTTAAGCACAGCGCTCATCTTGTCCTCCTCTGCGCGAAGCATGTTCTGCATCTCAAGGTCTTCAATCAGTTTAAGGGCTTTCTCGTAAGCTTGGTCGACGTCGGCCTCTGTCACTAACTCTTCTTTAAAGAAGTCGAAAGACAACTGCACCTCCTGTGCGGCATTGTGAACCTCTTCGTACTTCTCCACCCAACGTTTAAGGTCTTTCACCTTCTTCATCTGGGCTTCTGCTGCCTTCTGGTCTTCCCAGAAATTAGGGTCATGCGTACGCATCTCTTCTTCCTCAATCTGCACACGCTTGGCATCTATGTCAAAGATACCTCCTCAACGCGTCCTCGCGTTCCAACACATCTTTTAGTTGGTCTATAGTAATCATAAAATCGTATGAATGTAAAATTTAGCGCAAAGGTAAGGAATATTTGTGAGATGAAGTGTATCTTTGCACCACGTTTTGTTCCGACTTGGGGATTTATCCTTCATTTCGGATTAAAAGGGAATCGGGTGAGAGTCCCGGACAGTCCCGCTGCTGTGACCTTTAGTAGAGGATTGCTCAATATTGTTAAGGCAGGCATAAAACCTGCCCCTACGGAAATGCCACTGTTGAAAAAAGATGGGAAGGCGAGCAATTGAAGGAAGTCAGAAGACCTGCAAGACAACATACACCTGGCACCTCCGAGGAGAGGAATGTAGGACCACGTTTCCGTTTTCGTTTTCGTCAACGTTAACTCTTCGTTTTCGTTTTCGTCTTCGTTTTTGTTACCCTCCGTGTCTTGGTGTATTAATTAAGTTTTTATTCACCAGACAGAATGAGCTTTAATTCCAAAACAATTTCTTCGATTCTTTTGTGGTTGGCTCCCGTAGTCGTATACGGAGGTCAGTCTGACAGCATATCTTTTGATTCAAACTTAAATGAGGTTGTGGTGGATGGTGAAAATAAGTTGATCCCAACCACCACTACTACGCAAACCATAAACCTTAAAGATTCAGAACGTCTTGCTATACATGATTTCTCTGATGCTGTGCGACGTATGGCTGGCACGGAGGTTAAAGATTATGGTGGAGTGGGAGGTTTGAAGACTGTTTCGGTGAGAGGTCTTGGCTCCAAGCACACCGCTGTTTGTTACAATGGTGTCCCAGTGACGGATTGCCAGAATGGTCAGGTGGATTTGGGTAGATTTTCTCTCGACCAACTTGATAATATCTCGTTGTATATTGGAGAGTCTGACAATATCGATTGTTTGGCTTCCTCTTTCGCGTCGGCTTCTATGTTGAATCTTATTAGCTATCCTCCTTTCTATACAGATAAGAATTACCATGCCGTCGCAAAAATCACTTGTGGCTCATTCGGACTTGTTAATCCATTCCTCTCTTTCGATCATAAAGTAGGAAAAGAGAATAGCGTCAGTGCGTCTGCTGATTTCATGCGTGCCGACGGTAATTATCCATATACTCTCACGAATGGCAGTCTGAAGACGGAGGAGATACGTGAGCATAGTGCTGCTGCCAGTGGACACGGAGAAATGTCTGGCAATTTTAAGTTTGGCAAAACTCAGTTGAATGCCAAAACCTATTATTATCTGTCCGACAGAGAGTTGCCTGGCGGTGTCGTTTTCTATAACACATTGAGCAACGAGACGTTGAAGGATAAGAATGCGTTTGCTCAGGTGTCGTCTCGTACTGACTGGGGAAAGACGATGTTGAAACTCTGTGGTAAGTTCAACTGGAATGCCAACTACTACCATGATGAGGCTATGAAGTATCCCAACGGTGTGCTCGACAACCGTTATTTCCAGCGAGAGTGGTATGGTGGAGCGGTGGTGAGACGTAATTTCACTGAAAAGTTTTCTATGGCCAACGCTACCGACTATAGATTCAACAGTTTCAACTCCAATATCTACGATTGTGTATTCCCTCAGCGTCACACAGTGTTGGAAGCGGTGAGTGGAAAATTCGAGAATAAAAGAATGACAGCAACCGCCACTTTGCTTGGATCGTTCTTCTTCAACCAGGTGGAGATTGGCGACGCTCCTGAAAATCATCAGCATCTGTCGCCATCAATAGCAGTTTCGTATAAACCGTTTGATAAATCGTTTTATTTGAGGGCATCATATAAGGATATCTTCCGTATGCCGACATTCAATGAGTTGTATTTCAATTCATTCGGGGCAAGGACGCTGGAGCCAGAGAAGACTCGCCAGTTCAACGTCGGTGCGACATATCAGTTTGACAATCGTCAACGTGAAGGTCAACGTAAGTTTTCAATCTCTGCCGATTACTATTTCAATCAGGTCGACGACAAAATTGTCTATATTCCGAAGATGTTTGTGTGGAGTATTCTCAATATGGGATATGTGGAGATCAAGGGTTTGGATTTCATGACAAATATGGAAATTGCGACGTCGGAACGGACATCTCTTTTCTTCACTGCCAAATATGCTTATCAAAATGCCGTCGACCTGACTGATCCAAAGTCGGATATCTACGGACATCAGATTCCGTACACTCCTAAACATTCGGGTAATGGTAGCGTCGCTTTTGAGAATCCGATTGTGAATTTTTCATATAATATCAATGCGGTAGGCCGACGTTACTCTTTGCCGCAGAATATCAAAGCCAACGGGATGGATGCATATATGGAGCATAGCGCGTCGCTCTATAAAAAGTTTGATTTTAAGAATTTTGACATGAAACTGAGAGGAGATGTGGTCAACTTTACCGACAACCAATATGATGTGGTGAAGTTTTATCCTATGCCTCGACGATCATATAAGGCATCGGTAGAATTTAAATTTTAGCGGATAAACAATTGACTTTGTAGGGACAGGTTTCAAACCTGTCCGCTAATAAACATAGAGAATATTATTTATTAATTTTATACAAATGGATTTTAAAAGATCATTTAGAGCAATGGCTCTTCTTATGATGGGAGCTGTATCATTCACAGCTTGTGATGATGAAGACGAGTTGAGTCAGGTGTCTAACAAGGATGTCGTTTACGTGCTAAACGAAGGAAAGATGGGTAGCAACAACACATCTGTATCTGCACTTGATCTTGCTACAGGAGAGAATTATTACTACCAGTTTATGGCGGCTAACGGACGTGGCCTTGGCGATACAGGTCAGGATATGCTTCGTTACGGTGGCAAGATCTACATCGCTGTTTATGGTTCTAACACTATCGAGGTTGTCGACGGTAATTCGTTGAAGAGCATCAAGACAATCCAGACTGAGGCTGGCAAACCTGGTAATCCTCGCTCACTTGCAGCAGACAATGGTAAGGTTTATGTTTCTCTTTTCGACGGTTATGTGGCTAAACTTGACACTGCAAAGCTTGCTATCGAGGATTCAATCGCAGTTGGTCCAAACCCAGAGGAGATCACGGTCGCCAACGGTTATCTTTACGTTGCTGTGTCTGACGGTATGAACTACGCTAATGATTACGCTAACGGAATGTACGTTTCAAAGATCGCTCTTGATTCATTCAAGGTGGCATCTAAGATCGACGTGTTGGTAAACCCAACAAAGATCACATCTGATAAGGATGGCAACGTCTTCGTTATCTCAATGGGTAACTACTACGACATCCCAGCTACAGTCCAGAAGATCACTAAGGACGACAAAGTGTCTGTTGTAGGAAATGCAACTCTTATGGCTTGCAATGGCAACACTCTTTACACAATCAATGCTCCTTGGGGTGCTTCTTCAATCGATTTCGCAAGCTACAACACTCTATCAGGAACTAAGGAGAGCGACGCTTTTATCAGCGGTACTGCAGATGAACTTCCTGCTAACCCAACATCAATCAGCGTTAATCCTAACAACGGAAACATCATGATTGGTTCTTACTTGACTGCGTCTGATTATTCAAGCAACGGCTATGTGTTTGAGTATGTTTCTGGTGCATTCAAGACTAAGTACAACGTAGGTGTTGGACCAAGAAAGATCGTTTATTGATTTTCTAAAAAACGGGCAGGTTTGAAACCTGCCCCTACGAATTGAACAAATGGTCGTAGGGGAGGGTTTCAAACCCTCCCGTATAATAAAAACATAATGAAATACTTCACAAGCATATTTTTCTCTTTGATTATTCTGTTGACCAGTTGCCAGCAGAACAAACCTGTTGAATCTCAAGATGGTAAGGAAATCCCGTTCGCCTACGCCCAATTAGTTAAGGTGTGGGAGTGCGACGGATTCAAAAAACTTGAAATCATTAATCCGTGGGATTCCGCCTCTCTGCTTCAAACCTACTTGCTTGTGGATAAAACAAAAGAGTTGCCATCAAACCTGCCAGATGGAGTCGTCATACGAACTCCGTTGGAAAAATCCGCCGTCTTCACAACAGTACATTGCTCCGCTATCGAAGAACTCGGAGCTGTCAATTCTATTGCTGGCGTTACAGATTTGGAGTATGTCTCTAATCCTACCGTCGCTGAACTTACTAAAAATGGAAAAATAGCAGATCTTGGTTCGGGAATGTCTCCCGACGTCGAAAAGATCATCACCGTCTCACCGGACGCAATTCTTCTATCTCCATTCAAGAATAGTGGAGGACATGGGGAGTTGGATAAACTTGGTACTCCCATCTTTGAGTGTGCCGACTATATGGAGCATGAACCACTTGGACGTGCGGAATGGATCCGCGTCTACGGAATGTTCTACGGAAAAGAATCAATCGCAGATTCGATTTTCAATAATGTGGCTTTGATATATAAACAGATTGAAATAGAATCACGACAAGAAAATAAGACGGGGCATGCCCCGTCTCTACTGTACGGCATTGATAATGCAGGCACATGGTATGTGGCTGGTGGAAAAAGTTATATGGCGAAGATGTTCGCGTCGGCTGGAGCAAATTATATCTTTGGGGAGACGACGCATGCCGGTTCGGAGGCATTCGCATTTGAAACAGTCTTCGACAAAGGTTATGATGCCGACGTCTGGCTCTTCCTCTACAATGAATCTGCCGACAAAACATATAAGGATTTGAAGCGATTTGAGAAGTTCAAATCCGTGAAGAATAGAAACGTGTTTGCCTGCAACACAGCCAAATCGCATTACTACGATGAAATCCCATTTCATCCAGAAAGACTCTTGAAAGATTTGTCTGTCATCTTTAATCCGAATTGCGAAGGAAAATTGGTTTATTATCGTTATTTGGAGGAATGAGAAAACGTAAAATTTCCGAAAAATAAATCGTAAAATTCTTTTATTAAATCCATTCTCGATAATTTTACGGAAAATTTCCGAGCATTTTACGTTAAACAAAAATGACCAAATATCTAAAATATACTCTCTTTATGTCGACGCTGCTCGTTGCCTTATTCCTTGGCAATATCTTCTGTGGCTCTGTCGACATACCGAGCAAAGAGGTGCTGAATATTCTTTGTGGTGGGGAGGCAACCAAAGAGAGTTGGAAATTCATCATACTTGATTCTCGTCTGCCTCAAGCGATCACGGCACTGCTGAGCGGGCCGGCTCTTGCTGTGTGTGGGCTATTGCTCCAAACTTATTTCAATAATCCGTTGGCTGGGCCATCGATTTTGGGAATCAACTCCGGAGCCAGTCTCGGAGTGGCTGTGGTGATGCTGATTATGGGAGGCTCGGTAGGAATCGGTGCTCTTAATTTCACAGGTTTCTTGGCAGTGCTTGTCGGAGCCATCATCGGATCTCTGCTTGTGATGGCAATACTGTTGCTTTTCTCTTCCTTCGTGAAAGGCAATCTGACGTTGCTCATCATCGGAATCATGGTCGGCTATCTCACGTCGTCGGCTATCTCATTGCTCAATTTCTTCGCCACAACTGAAGGCGTTCATTCTTACGTCATCTGGGGAATGGGGACATTCGGAGGAGTGTCGTCGGCACAACTGCCATACTTCTCAATCACGGTTTTGATTGGACTCGTAGCGTCGGTTTTGATGATCAAACCACTCAATGCTCTGCTTTTGGGAGAACGTTATGCTGAAAATCTTGGAGTCAATATCCGAAAAATTAGAAATCTTATTTTGTTGACGGTGGGGCTTCTGACCGCTTGTGTCACCGCTTTCTGTGGACCGATAGCCTTTATTGGTTTGGCAGTTCCACACATCTCACGTTTGCTTATCGGATCCTCCAACCACACTACGCTTCTTCCATTCACGTTGCTGACTGGAACTGTGATGGCTTTGCTTTGCAATCTCGCATGCATTCTTCCAAGCGACGGAGGCATTCTTCCGTTGAATGCGATTACACCGTTGTTGGGGGCACCGGTGATTATATATGTTCTTGTAAACCAACGTAAAATCCAATATTTCAATTGATGGAAACAGTATTGTCAGCCAACGACCTTTGTGTCGGATATGTTTGTAGATGTGGAGTCAGTCCCATTCATCATCATTTGAATTTCTCGTTGCGACGCGGGGAATTGGTGTGCCTTTGTGGAGCCAATGGAGCAGGCAAGTCGACGTTGCTGCGTACAATCTCAAAATTGCAACCACAACTTGCTGGCGAGATTACGTTGATGGAAAAACCGTTGGAATCATACTCCGAGAAAGAGTTGTCACGCACAATCGGAGTTGTGTTGACAGACCGAGCCCAGACGGGAGGATTGACGGTAGAGGAGGTTGTTTCGTTGGGCAGACAACCGTACACAGGATTCTTCGGTCGGTTGTCAACTGAGGATAAGGAATTGGTGAAGAATGCTATCGAATCAGTCGGAATGGCTGAGTATACAAAAAAGTATATGGCAGAATTGTCGGATGGAGAGCGACAGAAAGTGATGATAGCCAAAACGTTGGTGCAGGAGTGTCCCGTCGTCATCCTTGATGAACCAACTGCTTTTCTCGACGTCGCAAGCCGAATCGAAATCACACAACTTCTCCACGATATCGCCCACACGCAGAATAGGGCAGTGTTGCTATCCACTCACGACCTTGAGCAAGCACTTAGACTCTCCGATAAACTATGGCTCTTGACGACGCATGGACTCCAAACAGGATCGCCAGAAGAATTAATAGCCAACCATCAGATCGATACGTTGTTTGAAGGCAGAAACGTCTACTTTGATGAGAAGAGTGGAACGTTTAGAAGCAAATCAATTTGTGATCGCTGATGATTCGCTCATGTTTTTGTAAGAATGGTGTGCTAATTCGCTCATCTTTTTGTAAATCTATCTATGTAACTGATTGACACATTGAATGTTATACTTAAAATGACTGTGTAGTAAAAAATTATCTTTTTTTATAGGAGAAAATTCAATCTATATGCATTCTTTCACACCATCCTAACCCTTCAAAGTGGTCGCTATTTTCAGTGGAATATTCTATGGTGTATGATCATTTCCCGATTCCGACACCTGCTTCGCAGTAATCGCCAAGAAATCAAATATGGCGTTGACTTCATCAATACAGGTTCTATGAACCTGACGACACACGCTGTTCGACACACACCGAGTTCCTCACCCCAAAAGGTCGTATCCACTTTATCGCTTGCAACGACAACCGCCCCCAAAAAATGGTTGAGGACGACGGAGCGAAATCACCAATCGTCAATCATCAACCTTTCAACGCTTCCCCGACAGTTGTATGACAAGTTATACAGCAATCGGATAGGGATGAGTTCTTCAATGTGTTGTCCATCGTGAGCAAAACTTTCGACGCTTGATATATAGGAAGAAATCCAAAATCATTTATTCCATATTTCCGAATTTCTTGTCACTTACACTCAAACCTCTTTTCCAAAAGTTCTTCTGCAAAATCAATTGCCTTGAATTTTGAAGAGCCTTCTGTTGCTACTGTATCATAATACTTCCATTCCCCATTTTCATAATGATAAACTGAGGCTACCGCATCATCTTTTTCCATCCAATCATAATATTCATCTCCTGTGTCTGTCGTTAGAAGCATAATATTTCCTGAGTCATTTACATTTGTCAATTGATCCAAAGAAAGATAGTATACATACAAATTATAATTTGCTAATAACAAGTTCCTGTCAAACAAAATATCATAAAAGTTTTTTAACACGTCACCTCTTATAGCATCTTTGTGATATTTTATTTTATCATCAATTTTAGGTATCGCAATCATAACTCCAGACCAATTTTCATAATAAAAAGTGGTATATTCATACAAGAAATAAGGTATAACACTATCCTTTACACATTCAAAATCAAACACATGATAAATACAGCATTCCTTTTTTAAATTTAAAAAATCATTATATGGAACATCTACGTGTTTTTGATTTTGTGCAAAAATCTGACCTACGATGACAAGCATCAAGTACAAAATAATAATAACTTTTTTCATTTTTCTATCAATCTAAAATAACCTTTCCATCCTGGATGTTGAAGTAAAGCCTTACCATCTCTTTTATAAATAGACCTTCTTACCTGAAATGTACACACAATCTCATTGCCTTTATTATCTTTACAATCTTTAGGGCAAAGATTTTCTCCTCTTGCATTTTGTATTGCTTCAAGAATAGTCACTTGATCTAATGATGCATTATACGATTCGACAACGCCAACATGTCCATAACCCGATTTCCAAATAAACATATCACCTGGTCGTATATCTCTAAATTCTTTCGAGTTGCTTCCTTCTATATAACAATAATAATCACCACATCCATCTGCATTTTCAATCGTTTTCACAAATGAGTGTTCGATATAACTTTTTATATTTAAAATGTACTTGATAAATGACAAATCGAAATAATTGTAACACAAAAATAGTCATCAACTACTTTCTGTTATAACGGTTTAATAACTCCAAGAACTTTCATAAATTCAAGCACTTTTGAATTCGGATTACTTAAATCCAATGTCCAACAATTACATTGACCTGTAAATTCGCCAATGTAATCATTTTCAAAATTAGAAGAATCCATATATCTACGACGCAAAATTATCCTATCTAGATATTTTTTCGGGAAACAATTAAATGAAAAGAAAAGATCATGTGGATTTCCTGCTTGTTTATGGATAACCTCACTTGAAGGAATGGAATCTACTTTTTGAGATTCATCATAATCAACCAATATATAATTAGGCATATAATCAATCGAAGGAAAAGGATAAGCATCTTTATCCCCACCATCATACCAACTATAAACCTCAACACCATTTAACACAACAGAAGTCTGATAACGATATAAATATTCCACTTCAGATTTTTTGATTACGTGAATTGGACTAATCCAATATGCAATATATCTTTGATCTTCAGACAAATCATTTCTGTCAAGTATTTTCATAAGTAATCTTTGATATTCCTGAAAAGATAAATCAAAAACTATCTGGTCATCAATACAAACAGATGTGATTGCGTTTATAAAAGCACATTCCTTTAATATTTGATAAAATATTTTTTGGCTTGTCTTGTCATATATACTTAATTTTTCTAAACGTTTATCATCTACATATACATATGTTTGATTAGTTGCATAAGATTTTGCAATAGAGCTATATTCCACCCCATTAATCACAACACAGATATTGTTTATGTTCGAAAATACATCCTTAGAAAAGGCATTGCTTATTTTAGTTGCTCCTCCCATATATGTTTTTTTAAGTTATAAATATATGTTTGAATTAAATTACCATCCACGTCATAAACAATTGCTTTTGAATTATCAGTTAATGCAGAATTCAACTTGAAAATGCGACAAAGTTAATAAAACTTCTCAATCTCTTCTGCAAAAAAAGGAGATGCGTAAGCATCTCCTTAATTATTAATCATTAACTATTAATTATTAACTGATTAGTATGAGTACATGTACTCGATTTCTTTGCTGTAGTGCTCGTTGATTGCCTTACGTTTTAGCTTCAATGTAAGTGTCAACTCGCCGTTGTCTGACGTGAATGGCTTAGACAATAGCTTGAATCGCTTAACCTGCTCGTATTTAGCCAAACCTTGCTGTAGATTGTTGATTCTGCCTTCAAGCAACGATGTGATCTTTGGATGATTCAACAATTCTTCCATATCCTTGTATTCGATCTTCATCTGCTCTGCGTACTCCTTCACTGCGGCGTAGTCTGGAACGATTAGGGCTGTGACGAACTTACGAAGGTCTCCAATCACTGCAACCTGGTCAATATACTTGTCTGTCACCAACAGATTCTCAATCTGCTGTGGAGCGATATATTTTCCGTTGGATGTCTTAAACAAATCCTTGATACGCTCTGTGATGTAAAGCATACCGTTCTCAAACTTACCGGCGTCGCCAGTATGGAACCATCCGTCTGTGAACGTCTGAGCGTTGATCTCTGGCTTGTTGTAGTAGCCTGGAGTGATTAGATTACCCTTTAGAAGAATCTCGTCGTTCTCGCCAATCTTCACCTCACATTCTGGCATCATCTCTCCGACTGATTTCAAATCGTGGTATGTGTTTGATGGATGGAAACAAGATACAGTGGCTGTACTTTCTGTTAGTCCGTAGCCCACTACAATATCAAATCCAAGACTCATAAGGAACTCGCATACAGTCTCAGAAAGCTGTGATCCTGCACATGGGAAATACATCGACTTGTCGAATCCAATCTTTTTCTTGACTGTGTTGAACAATGTCTTCTTGAAGATTTTGTATTGCAACTCTGTGAAGAATGGCACTGGCTTGCTGTTTCTTACATAGTCGAGATTTCTTGCTTTTCCTACAGCGATTGCGTGGTGCATCAAACTCTTTAATGGGCTTGGCATCTTGTCGATTGTCTCGTGGACACCCGCGTAAACCTTCTCCCAGAATCGTGGCACAGCGCACATCATGTTAGGATGAGTCTCCTTGATTGTCTGTGTGATGATCTTAGGATTCTTGTTGACGAAGATCATGGCTCCTCTGTACATACAGAAATAATCCCAAGCACGCTCGAAAATGTGGCTTGCAGGTAGGAACATCATCGACGTTCTTGTCTCGTCGGCACAAGGCATCACCATCTCGTGGATTCTCATCTGGTGAGTGTAGTTGTACTGCATTATCATCACACCCTTTGGCTCACCTGTTGTGCCAGAAGTGTAGATAAGTGTGGCAAGGTCGTCCTGGCTCAACTCGTTCTGACGCTTCTCCAACTCAGCATCCTGCTCTTTACCGTCGCCATACTTAAGGAAGTCACTGAATGCCATTGATGTGTCAATGCCATTTAGATTGATCTTTGGATCGACGGTGATGACCTTCTTGATCACGTCAGTCTGGTGAAGCACCTTCACTGTCTGATCGTATTGGTATTGCTCACCTACGAAGATCATTGTACACTGCGCGTCTTCTACTATGTATTTTACCTGATCTGCTGATGATGTGGCATATAGAGGCACTGCGACGGCTCTGATTGCCTGAAGTGCCAAGTCTGCTATGATTGTCTCGTGGCTGTTCTGTGAATAGATAGCCACTTTGTCCTGCTCTTTTATGCCTAATGAAATGAATGCTTTCGCTGCTCTTCTTACACTTGCTGCAATCTGATTCCAAGACAATGGTAACCATGTCTCCATTTGGTCGTCACGGTATTTGAATGCAGTTTTGTCCCCGAATCTTTTCGCGTTGTTGAATGCAAGTTTTCCTAGATGAAATGAATTCATACTCTCATAATTTAATTTGGGAGCAAAAATATCTTAAAAAATGTTAAAAGACAAATTTTGAATAATTAAAGTTGAAACTATAGGGGTGATTTGCCTCTATTGTGCATTAATTGATGTCTTTTTGGGGCCTTCGTAGTGTTTTTTTACGAAATTGATGGCTGCTTTCGCTGCTTTTTGTTGTGATTCTTTCTTAGAATAACCGTTTCCGTTGGCAACAACTTTTCCGTCTACCTTGACAACACACTTGAAAATATGGTTGTTTTCGGCATCAACCACGTCGTCGATAATCTCGAAGTCGACCTTGATTTTTCTTTTCTGCGACCATTCAAGAAGCTGGCTCTTGAAATTTTCCGTCGCCTTTTCAAGTTTTTTGACGCTGATATATTTGGCGAAAATCACGTCGTAGACGAATTTCTTACACTGCTCGTAACCTTTGTCGAGGTAGATGGCTCCGATCAACGCCTCGAAAGCGTTGCCATACACGTTGAGATTGTGCGACGTGGTCTGGATTGGCAACACAACAAGTTTATCCAATCCGATCTCTTTAGCAACTACATTAAGAGTCTCTCTCTTGACTATTTTTGAACGCAGATTGGTAAGATAACCCTCGTCGCGTGTCTTATAGTTGTTGTATAGGAAATCTGCCACAACGGAGCTAAGCACCGCGTCTCCCAAAAACTCCAGTCTTTCGTTGTTGCCTTTGCCGTGCGACGCGAGTTTATGGCGCAATGCCAACTGATAATGGCTTATATTAGCGGGTTTGAATCCAAGAATAGCCTCAAGTTCAGCTACTTCCGGACTTGTCTCCTCGTTTTGTTCAGAATTTTGCTCTTGGTTTGTTTCTTCAAACGTTGGTTCAGACTGAAAATCTTCAATTTCAATTGCAGGAAGGAATTTGCTTATGAACCTTTGCAACATGTTACTCTGCATATCTCTTAAATACTAAACAAGCATTCTGTCCTCCGAATCCGAAAGAGTTAGACACAACCACATCAACTTTTCTCTTTTGTGGAGTGTTGAATGTGAAATTCATTCTGTAATCGATGTTAAGGTCGATATCATCTTCACGATGGTGGATAGTCGGCGGAACAATACTATTTTCAATTGCTTTGACTGCTATGACTGACTCCAATGCTCCTGCAGCTCCCAACAGATGACCTGTCATTGATTTTGTGGAGCTGATGTTTAGATTATAAGCGTGCTCGCCAAACACTTTTCTGATGGCTTTTATCTCAGAGAGATCGCCGATAGGTGTTGATGTTCCATGAGCGTTGATATAATCTACATCTGATGGATTAAGTCCTGCGTCGCTCAATGCGTTTTGCATAACTATAGCTGCTCCATCTCCGTCGGGATGTGTCGCAGTGATGTGGTAGGCGTCTGAAGAAGCCGCATACCCAACAAGTTCGGCGTAAATCTTAGCTCCACGATTAAGCGCGTGGTCTAATTCTTCAAGCAACAGACAACCGGATCCTTCTCCCATCACGAATCCGTCTCGAGAACCACTGAATGGTCTGGACGCTGTCTCTTGTTCTTCGTTGTTTGTAGAAAGAGCTCTCATCACACTGAATCCGCCGATTGATCCAGGAGTGATAGCTGCTTCTGTTCCGCCAACAACCATGGCGTTGGCTCTGCCGATACGGATCATGTCGTAGGCTGTGCCAATTGCGTTTGCACTTGAGGCACAAGCTGAAACGACTCCGAAATTCGGACCTCTCAAACCAAATTCTATTGAAACATGGCCAGAAGCTATGTTGCCAAGAATTTTAGGGATGAAGTAGGGGTTGAATCTCGGTACACGATCATCACTGGCATAAAAATAGCCGACTTCGTCCTCGAATGCTGCTAATCCTCCGATTCCGGATGCGATAATAACACCAACCTTGTCTTTGTCGACTGAATTCAAATCCAATCCTGAATCTGCCAAACACTCTCTGGCTGCAACTCTTGCAAACTGCACCGAAGGGTCGAGCTTGCGAATCTCCTTCTTCTCGAAATGGTCCGCAGGATTGAAATTCTTTACCTCACAGGCGAAATGAACTTTATGTTTGGAGTGGTCAAAATGAGAAATGGGTCCAGCACCACTCACCCCAGCAAGCAAATTCTGCCACATCTCTGCGACAGTGTTGCCAATTGGCGTGACTGATCCTAGACCCGTTACGACAACTCTCTTAAAACTCATTTGTTCTTAGAGATGTTTTTTTCTTACTTTGCGTTAGCTGTCAAGAACTCGATAGCCTCACCTACAGTAGTGATTGCCTCTGCCTTATCCTCAGGGATCTCAGTACCGAAAGCCTTCTCAAACTCCATGATCAACTCTACAGTGTCAAGTGAGTCAGCACCTAGATCGTTAGTGAAGCTTGCCTCAAGTGTTACCTCAGACTCCTCAACACCCAACTTCTCAACGATGATAGCCTTAACTTTTTCTTCAACTTCAGCTGTTGACATAACCTTAAAAATTTAGTTAATATTAAAATTATTCTTTTTTTTCTGGTGCAAAGGAATAAAAAATTAGTGACTTTTAGATGTTTTCCACCATGTTTTTTTGAGTTTAGACGCAAAAAAATGTTATTTTTGCATTGAACATATTTAATATAGATGAAAAATATAGCGATTTTGGCATCGGGCTCAGGCTCGAATGCGGAAAATATAGTAAACTATTTCAGGGGTAGAGCGGATATATCTTTTAAGATTTATTCCAATAAGAAGGATGCTTTCGTTTTGGAAAGAGCAAAACGTCTTGGAGTCCCATCTGAAACTTTTTTGAAGAGCGAACTGGAAGACGGAACTTTTTTGAGTAAGTTGGTTGCTGAGAAGGTTGATTTCGTAGTGTTGGCTGGTTTCTTGTTGAAGATTCCTGACGCGATGTTGGCTGTTTTCCCAGACAAAATTGTGAACATCCATCCCTCTTTGCTCCCTAAATATGGCGGTAAGGGTATGTATGGCATGAAGGTTCACGAGGCTGTTGTGGCTGCCGGTGAGAAGGAGTCGGGTATCACTATCCATACTATCGACGACCATTACGATGAGGGTAGTGTGGTGTTCCAGGCCACTGTCCCTGTGCTTCCTACTGATTCTCCTGATGAGGTGGCTCACAAGGTTCATGAGCTTGAATACAAGTATTTCCCTAAGGTTATTGATGATATGATATCAAAATTGTAATTCTCAATTCTGATTGATTATTTATAAAATAAAAGAAGACGCGAGGATTTTCCCCGCGTCTTTTTTTACGTTAACGTTGACGTTAACATCTTCGTTATCGTTTTCGTTATCGTTTTCGTTAATTAATGAGTCTTAACCTCTGCATCCGAACCTGCATTAGGCTCCTGAATCTTTCCTTTCTGACTCTCTTTCTCCTCGTAGGCTGCAGATCTCTTCTTCTGAATCTCCTCTGCGTTCTTCAAAACACCGTCGGCGAAGATCAATGTCTCTACAACTTCACCTTTGTCGTTGTATGTCACCCAGTTGCCATCTCTCTTGTCTTTCTTATGGCTACCTGTCTCTACGATTTTATCTGTGCCGTCGTAAGCCACATACTTGCCTTCTTTTACTCCGTTGACGTACTCAACAGTGTAGTATAGCTTTCCGTCGCCAAGATAAGATTTCATAGTGCCGTGGATTTTGCCGTCGACGTATGGAATCTCCTCCATCGCTACGCCATCTTTATTGTACGACATCTGTAATCCATGTTTCTTGCCCGCTTTGTAGTTTTCCACCAAATTCAACTTGCCTTTGCTGAAATACTCCCACTTGCCATCCTTCTCTTTGCCGACGTATGATCCCTGCGACTGGATTGTAGTGCCGTCGGGCTCATAGAAAACTACCTTGCTATGTGTAGCGTCGATATATGTCTGAGTGCTTTGTGGACGACCGTTCTCATAGAAGTGCTGGAATTCTCCCACTGGCACGTCATCCTTGAAAGTGCCTATATATTTAGGGTTGCCGTTGGGGTAGAATTTGCCCCATTCACCTTGCTTTTTGCCTTTCTTGTCTGTCTTGTTCTGTGGCTCTGCCATTGCTGTCATCGCCAAGCATGATAATGCTATCAAAAAATATCTTGCTCTCATATCTTATTCCAAATTTAGTCTTACTTCGAATTTAGTTCATTAAACACTTTTTCGATATGCTCATTGGTTGTCTTCACGTAGTCTCTGCAAAAAGAGATCAGTTCCGACGCTCTTTTCACTTTGCTCTGAAGCTCATCAATGCTGATTTCATCGTTTTCTGCCGCAGCGACGATGGCGTTTAGCTCTTCGTAAGCGGCTGTATATGTTAGTTTTTCTTTCATAGTCAATTTTGCTTGCTTGCATAGTTCAGACAGTTATAACTGTCTGAACTATGCTTTCGATTTTTCCGTCGGCACAGATGGTTTCGATTTTGTCACCGTTCTTGATGGCGGCTGCTGAAACCGGTTTGCCGTCCTTCAAAGTTAAGGAATATCCTCGTTTGAATGCCTCTTCTGGCGAAATACTTTTGATTTTTTGCTCCAAGAGGTCAAAAACTGACAATTTTTTCGAAATTGAGAATTTTATTGCTCTTGAAATGGCTTCCTGTTTCGACGCAATGTCTCGCATCTTATCGCTTGCCAATCGTTTGGATGATAATTGTAGACGGTAGGCGCAGGAATCAATTTTCTGACTCTCCAGGTTGGTGGCTGTCTTTGCTTTTGCCGACAGATATTCTGTAATCTGAGTCAATGCCTGTTTCTCATTGTCCAAAGTGCCAGCCGCATACGCAAACAGTCTTTGTGAGCAATCCTCCACATTCTTCCACGCTGTGTCGATGGCGTGGATAAGGAAGTCTGCCACTGCTGTCGGTGTCTTCAACTCCATATTGGCTACAATATCCACGACGCTGGTGTCTTTCGTATGGCCGATACCTGCCAACACTGGCAGTGGAAACAATGCCACTTCTCTTGCCACTGCGTAATCGTCGAAGGCTTTCAAATCCATCTCGCTTCCTCCTCCTCGGATGATGACCACGGCGTCGAAATTAGCGACGTCTTTTTTGATCTGCAATAACGCATCGATGACGCTTTGTGGGGATTTTTCTCCCTGCATCAACGCTGGATAGAGAGCGGTGTAGAATTTATAGCCGAGTGGATTGTTCGTGAGCTGGTTGATAAAGTCTTGGTAGCCAGCTGCTGTGGCTGAACTGATCACTGCTATTTTTTGTGGAACAAGAGGCAAACGTAGTCGTTTGTTGTTCTCTATGATTCCTTCTTGTGCAAGTCTGTTGATGGTCTCTTGTCTGCGCAACGCAATCTCGCCGAGTGTGTAGCGTGGCTCGATGCCTACGATGTTGAGGCTGAAACCGTATTCGGGGTGGAAGTTGGGTGAGGCAAGCACCTGCACTCTCATTCCTGGGTTGAGATATAATCCTGTCTGCTGGAAGAATAAGGCTGCGAGTTTGTCGTAGGTGGATTTCCATATCGTCGCCCTACATTTGGCTATGATTCTTCCCGACGCGTCATTCTCCGCTAAGGTGAGGTAGCAATGTCCGCGATAGCTGATTTCGGCTATCTCTGCACACAACCAATATGGCCCAGCCAAGTTTCTTTGGATGGTGCGGTTGACGGCGTTCAATATTTCAGATAATGAATATATTTCTTCCTCCATATTGGGTTGAATG